>VGBQ01000165.1 GCA_016870425.1 Actinomycetota bacterium
TGGCCTACAGGCTACGACGCCCGGGGGCGCCTGGCCCGTCGAGCGGGCTTGGCCACGCCATCGGGCAGTCCGAGATAGGGGCGGAGGAAGCGGCCGGTGTGGCTTCCGGGCACGGCGGCCACCTCCTCGGGGGTGCCTTCCGTCACCACCTGACCCCCTCCGGATCCCCCCTCCGGCCCCATGTCGATGATCCAGTCGGCCGACTTGATGACGTCGAGATTGTGCTCGATGACGATCACGGTGTTGCCCTTGTCGACCAGGCTGTGCAGGACGCCGAGGAGCTTGCGGATGTCCTCGAAGTGCAGGCCAGTGGTGGGCTCGTCGAGGACGTAGACGGTGCGCCCCGTGGAGCGCTTCTGGAGCTCGGCCGCGAGCTTGACGCGCTGAGCCTCCCCGCCCGACAGCGTGGGGGCGGACTGGCCCATGCGCACGTAGCCGAGCCCGACATCGACGAGCGTCCGCAGATGCCTTGCGATAGCCGGGACCGGCGCGAAGAATTCGAGGGCCTCCTCGATCGGCATGTCGAGGACCTCGGCAATCGTCTTGCCCTTGTAGTGGACCTCGAGCGTCTCCCGGTTGTAGCGCGCACCGTGGCACTCCTCGCACGGGACGTAGACATCGGGCAGGAAGTTCATCTCGATGCGGAGCGTGCCATCGCCCGCGCACGCCTCGCATCGCCCGCCCTTGACGTTAAAGGAGAAGCGTCCCTGGAGGTAGCCCCGCATCTTGGCTTCAGGGGTGTCGGCGAAGAGCTTGCGGATGTGGTCGAAGACGCCCGTGTAGGTCGCCGGGTTGCTCCTCGGCGTGCGGCCGATCGGGCTCTGGTCGACGTGCACCACCTTGTCGACCTGATCGAGGCCGACCACGCGCTTGTGTCGCCCGGGCACGATGCGCGCACCGTTGAGCTCTCGGGCCAGCGATGCGTAGAGAACGTCGTTGACCAGGGTCGACTTGCCCGAGCCGCTCACACCGGTCACCGCGACGAGGCAGCCGAGCGGGAAGGACACGGAGACGCCCCTGAGGTTGTGCTCTGAGGCCCCCTCGACGCGCAGCGTGCGCTTCGGATCCGCGGCTCGCCTGACGAGCGGTGACTCGATGGCCAGTCGGCCAGCGAGATAGGCACCCGTGAGCGACTCCTTGCTCGACAGGAGATCGCTGACGGGGCCGCTCACGACGATGCGGCCCCCGTGCTCACCCGCACCGGGTCCAATGTCGACAACCCAATCTGCCGTGCGGATCGTCTCCTCGTCATGCTCGACGACGATGAGGGTGTTGCCCAGGTCCCGCAAGCGCACCAGGGTCTCGATCAGCCGCTGGTTGTCACGCTGATGCAGGCCGATGCTGGGCTCGTCCAGCACATAGAGCACTCCGACCAGGCCGGAGCCGATCTGCGTGGCCAATCGAATGCGCTGGGCCTCGCCGCCGGCGAGCGTGCCGGCGGCCCGATCCAAGGACAGGTAGTGCAGGCCCACGTCGACAAGGAAGCGCAGGCGCTCATTGACCTCCTTGAGCACACGCTCCGCGATCTGCCGGTCGCGGCCGTCCAAGCCCAGGCCCAGGAGGAAGTCGGCGGCCTCACCGATGGGCAACGCCGCGATGTCGGCGATCGACCGCCCGCCGACGGTCACCGCGAGGCTCACCGGCTTGAGCCGCGCGCCGCCGCAGGCCTCACACGGCACCTCGCGCATGTATCCGGCAAAGCGCTCGCGGCTCGTGTCGGTCTCGGCCTCGTCGTGGCGCCTCTCGACGTAGGGCACCACTCCCTCGAACGTCGTGTAGTAGCTGCGCTGGCGTCCGTAGCGGTTGCGGTAGCGCACGTGGATCTCGGTGGGGTGACCGTAGAGCAGGGACTTGCGCGCCTTGGCCGGGAGCTTCGACCAGGGCACCTCCGTGGAGAAGCCCATCTCATCGGCCAGCGCCTCGACCAGACGCTGGAAGTAGTCGGTGACGTGGCCTCCCGACCACGGAGCGAGAGCGCCCTCGTCGAGGCTGAGGTCGGGATCGGGGACAACGAGGTCAGGGTCGACCTCCATGCGCGTGCCCAGCCCCGTGCACTCGGGGCAGGCACCGAAGGGCGAGTTGAAGGAGAAGGACCGCGGCTCGAGCTCCTCGAAGGACAGGTCGTCGTCCAGGCAAGCCAGGTGCTCGCTGTAGGTGCGCTCCCGGCCAGGGTCGGACTCCGGGAGGTCGACGAGCTCGGCGATCACGAGGCCGCCCGAGAGGCGCAGGGCCGTCTCGATGGAGTCGGCCAGCCGGCGGCGCGCTGATGCCTTCGCCACGGCCCGGTCCACGACGACCTCGATGGTGTGCTTCTCCTGCTTCTTCAGCGCGGGCACGTCCTCCAGGGCGTGGACGACTCCGTCGACGCGCACCCGCGCGTAGCCCTGGGCCTGCAGCTGGCGGAAGAGATCGGCGTACTCCCCTTTGCGCTCGCGCACGACCGGGCTCAACACCTGGAATCGCGTGCCCTCGGGGAGCTCCAGAAGCCTGTCCACGATCTGGCCAGGAGTCTGTCGCGCGATGGGCTTGCCGCACTCCGGGCAGTGCGGCTTGCCGATGCGCGCAAAGAGCAGGCGGAGGTAGTCGTAGACCTCGGTGATCGTGCCCACGGTGGACCGGGGATTGCGTGACGTCGACTTCTGGTCGATGGAGACCGCAGGTGACAGGCCCTCGATGAAGTCCACGTCGGGCTTGTCCATCTGGCCCAGGAACTGACGTGCGTACGCCGACAGGCTCTCGACGTAGCGCCGCTGACCCTCCGCGAAGATCGTGTCGAAGGCGAGGCTGGATTTGCCGGACCCCGACAGTCCTGTGAAGACGATGAGGGCATCGCGCGGCAGGTCCAGCGACACGTCCCTGAGGTTGTGCTCTCGGGCGCCGCGCACGATGAGACGGTCCGACACAGGGGGCAGGCTAGCCGTAGGGTGTGACGGTGACCTACTCAGGAGACGTCCGGGTCGGTGGACCCGCCGACGTGCGCGAACTCCCCGGCCTGATCCTGTCCAAGATCGCCGTGGGGCCCATGTCCAATAACGCCTACCTCCTGCGGTGCCGCGAGACCGGAGAGCAGGTGCTCATCGATGCGGCCGCCGATCCGGAGGCGCTCCTGGACCTCATCGGCGACGACGGCATCGAGGCCGTGATTACGACCCACCGCCATGCGGACCACTGGCAGGCCCTGGGGGAAGTGGTCGCGGCAACCGGAGCGACCACTGTGGCGGGCCGGCATGACGCCGACGGGATCCCCGTCGCCACTGACCTCCTGCTTGACGACGGTGACGAGGTCGCCTTTGGCTCGGTGGTGCTGCGGGCCATCCACCTCGTCGGACACACCCCGGGGTCGATCGCATTGCTCTACGACGACCCGGAGGGGCAGCCGCATCTCTTCACCGGTGACTGCCTCTTCCCCGGGGGCGTGGGCAAGACGGCCAACGCCGACGACTTCGCCTCACTGCACGCGGGAGTCGTCGCGAAGGTCTTCGGCGTACTCCCCGACGAGACGTGGGTGTATCCCGGCCACGGTGACGACACGACTATCGGCCGGGAGCGGCCGTCGCTCGACGAGTGGGCCGCGCGCGGCTGGTAGCGCCCGGCGCTTCGGCTTCACGCTCAAGAGTTGCACTATCGACGTTGCTGAGCGCAGATATCGCACGTCACGTGCACGAAGCACAGCCGCGGGCCAAGCGCATCACCGGCACGTGATGGCCCGCATCGCGGGCACCATCCGGGACGAAGCCTCGATCTGCGTAGAAGCGCCGTGCCCGATCATTGCCCTCGGCCACCCACAGGCTCACGATCCGCTGTGCCGGCACCTGGTCCATGAGCGCAGAACCGACGCCCCGGCCCCAGCGTTCGGGAGCGACGTACAGCGTGTAGACCTCGGTCTCCCCCGCTCGGTCGTCGTCACGTGACGGACCGAAGGCCACGAATCCACAGACTCCGCCCCCGTCCTCGGCGACCCACACCTCCCCTGCCCCTTCGGCGATGACAGTCGACCAATGTCGGGCGCGGTCCTCAGGCGAACGTCGCGACGGGAGGTCGAGCCCGTCCTTGGCGGCGTCCCAGGCCGCGACATGGACGGCCACGATGCCCGGGATGTCCTGCGCGAGGGCATGTCGGATCAGCACATCCGGAGTGTGCCAGGCGCCGGCATCGGGCGCGGCCTCACGATGCGGGGCTGTCGCCCTCGTGGGTCTTCGGCTTCGTGATGGTGCCGGCGTGGGCTCGCGCCGTCGGGTCCTTGCGGACCTTGATCCACGACGCGACCGTCACGACGATCAAGACGAGTGCAATCACGCCCAGTGAGAAGAGGGTCGGGATCTTCGGGACGACGGGGTAGGTCTCATGGACGAATGTGAGGATCAACTTGACGCCGATGAAGACAAGGATGATCGCCAGCCCCATGGACAGGTAGATCAACTTGTCAAGCAGGCCGCGGAGCAGGAAGTAGAGGGCGCGCAGGCCCAGCAGCGCTGCCGCATTCGCCGTGAAGACGAGATAGGGCTCCTGCGTCACGCCAAAGGTCGCGGGGATCGAGTCGAGCGCGAAGAGCAGGTCGGTCGATGCGATGGCGACCATGACGAGGAGCAGGGGCGTCGCCATGCGCTTGCCATCGAGACGGACGAAGAGCTTGGTGCCGTGGTAGTCGGGGGTGATCGGGTACCACTTGCGGACGGTGCGTACGACGAGATTGTCCTTGGGCTCGGGGTCGGCATCGCGATGGCGGAAGAGCTGCACGCCCGTCCAGATGAGGATCGCGCCGAAGATCACGAATGTGAAGGCGAATGCCGCGAGCGCGGCTGCCCCTACCGCGATGAAGATTGCTCGCAGCACGAGTGCGAGGACGACACCGACGAGGAGCACGCGCTGGTGATAGATGCTCGGCACTGCGAACTGGCCCAGGATGATGACGAAGACAAAGAGGTTGTCGACGGAGAGCGACTTCTCGACCAGGTACGCCGCGAAGTACTGGGTGCCCAGGTCACTGCCCTGCCACACCCAGATGAAGACGCCGAAGGCGATGGCCACCGCGATGTAGAAGACCGACCACAGTGCTGCTTCCCGGAAGGAGACCTCATGGGGCTTGCGGCTCACCGTGAGAAAGTCCATGACGACGAGCACGAGGATGGCGCCGACGGTGATCAGCCACATCGTGAGCGAGACGCTCAAGGATTCCTCCCGGGGTAGGTCACCAACGCTAGCCGTTGGCCTCCGGATCGGCCTCCTGGTCCCGGTCACTCTCGGGCTGGAGCTCCTCGAGTGCCTGCCCACGATCGGCCGCGGCGATCGCCTCCGCCTCCGACTCGGGAGACTCCGCGATCAGGGCCGGATTGCGTCTCACGGCCGCCAGGCTCACGACGGTGGTGGCTGCGAGCACGCCGATGATGACGCCGAGTGAGACGAGGATGGGGATGTGGGGGACGGCCAGGTCCGTCGTCTCATCGAGTGCCTCCAGCACGAGCTTGATCCCGATGAATCCCAGAATGATCGCCAGCCCGCGATTGAGGTAGATGATCTTCGCGAAGAGT
>VGBQ01000166.1 GCA_016870425.1 Actinomycetota bacterium
CCGACCGATGCTCCCTGCGGTGCACCTACTGCATGCCCGCTGACTTCGCCGACTGGATTCCCAGTGCCGAGCTCCTCACCACCGACGAGCTCATGTGCGTCCTCGGCATCTCGGTGGATGAGGGCATCGACGAGGTGCGTCTGACCGGGGGCGAGCCACTCCTGCGCCCCGACGTCGTCGACGTCGTACGCCGCATCAACGCCCTGCCCCGCCCGCCGCGGATCTCCATCACCACCAATGCCCTTCGCCTGTCGGGCCTCGCCGGCCCCCTCCGCGATGCCGGGCTGGAGAGGGTCAACGTCAGCCTCGACACCCTGGACCGCGAGCGCTTCAAGAAGCTCACGCACCGCGATCGACTCGACGACGTCTTCGCTGGGCTCGCGGCGGCCAAAGCCGCGGGACTCGCCCCGGTCAAGGTCAATGCCGTGCTCATGCGCGGGGTCAACGAGGACGAGGCGGTGCCCATGCTGCGGCGCGCCCTCGACGAGGGCTGGCAGTTGCGCTTCATTGAGCAGATGCCGCTGGATGCCGGCGGCCTGTGGAATCGCGCCAACATGGTGACGGCCGAGGAGATCCTCGAGAGTCTGTCCTCGGCGTTCGACATCACTGCACTTCCTCAGCGCGGCACCGCACCGGCTGAGGAGTTCTACGTCAACGGCGGACCCGCGACCGTCGGCGTCATCGCGAGCGTCACGCGTCCCTTCTGTGGCACATGCGACCGACTGCGCCTCACGGCCGACGGTCAGTTGCGCAATTGCCTCTTCGCGCGCGACGAGACGGACCTGCGCGCCGTGCTGCGTGACGAGCACCTCACCGAGGCCGAGCGCGAGGCCGAAGTTCGCCGGCGCCTGCACGCAAGTGTGCAGGCCAAGCTGCCCGGTCACGGCATCAACGATCCGACATTCATCCAGCCGCCGCGGCCCATGAGCGCTATCGGCGGCTAGCCGCCGGCGAAGGGCGGGAGTACGTCGACCCGCGCCCCCGGGGGCACCGGCTCCGCGTCTTCGCGGGCAGCGATCCCGTCGACGAGGATCGAGCAGCGCGGCAGCACCTGACTCAGACCGGGTGCCTGCGCGACGGCACCGCCGAGCACACCCGCGAGGGTGCCGGCCGAGACCTCGAGCACGCTTGCACCCGCCGCCGAGCGCGCCGCGGCGAAGAGGTGCACCTCGACAGGTCGCGGGGCGTCCGGCATGCGGCTAGTCTCAACCATCACAGCCGCGCGGGCCTGCCGGGCCCCACACGCACGCGTGGCTCGACCTCGGGAGTCGTGCATGGACCTCCAGAACTCCTTCGTCGTACCCGCCGACATCGACACGGCGTGGCGGACCCTCCTCGACGTCGAGGCGATCGCGCCCTGCATGCCTGGCGCGACGCTCGAGACGGTCGATGGCGACCTCTTCACGGGCTCGGTCAAGGTCAAACTCGGCCCGGTCAACATGACCTACGGCGGCAAGGCGCGCTTCATCGAAAAGGACGAGGCGACACACCGGGCAGTGATCGAAGGCACGGGCAAGGAGACGCGTGGCTCAGGCACTGCCTCAGCCCTGGTCACCTGCCAGCTCATCGCGGAGTCCGTCGATCGCACGCGCGTCGAGGTGGCCACCGACCTCACCGTGACGGGCAAGCCGGCTCAGTTCGGTCGCGGCGTCATGCAAGACGTCGCGGGTCGCATCATCGACCAGTTCTCGGCCAACCTCGAGTCGGTGATCGCCGCGAGCGGCAGGGCCGCGTCCGCCGACGGCACGCCGGCGCCCGCACCCTCGCCGCTCCCCCAGGCCTCGGACAGCATCGACCTGCTCGGCACCGCCGGTGCACCCGTGCTCAAGCGCGTGCTCCCCGCCGTGGGGATCCTCGTGGCGGTCATCGGCATCATTTGGCTCATCGCACGACGACGCGGCTAGGCCCGATCGACCAGCGAGAGGCACACTGTGACCATGACCACCCGTGAGCTCCGGGAGCGAGCCGACGCCCTTGCGGCCGATCGCATTCCCTTCGTCCACGCGCGCGTGGTCCTCGCCGAGCGCCCCACGTCGGCCAAGCCCGGCGACGAGGCGATCGTCCTTGCCGACGGCACGATCGAGGGATTCGTAGGTGGCCAGTGCGCCCTGGCCACCCTGCGCGCGCAGGGCCTGGCCGTCCTCGAGCGCCGAGAGAGCGCCCTCCTGCGCATCGCGCCCACCCCTGAGCCTGATCAGCCCGGACGCGTCATCGTCCACAACCCCTGTCAATCCGGTGGCACCCTGGAGATCTTCATGGAGCCTGTCCTCCCCGCCCCGCTCGTGCGCGTGCTGGGCACCACACCCATCGGCATCGCCGTCGCGCGGGTCGGCGCGTCCCTCGGATACGACATCGAGTCCTGGGACGCCGGGACCGGCACACCCGACCTCTCCACCACCGACGCGGTCGTCGTCGCATCGCATGGCAACGGAGAAGAAGCCGTGCTCGAAGCCGCCGTCCACGCCGATGTCCCCTACATCGGGCTCGTCGCGAGTCGCAAGCGCGGTGCCGCCGTCCTTGCCTCACTCGACCTCACCGACGACGAGAAGGCACGCATCCGCACGCCGGCCGGCATGGACATCGGTGCCCGCACCGCCGAGGAGGTGGCCCTGTCGATCCTGGCAGAGGTCATCGCCCAGCGTCAGGGTGAGCCACGCGCCCTGACCGCGCCTCCCCCCACGGCGACAGCGGTCGATCCCGTCTGCCACATGGATGTGGTCACTGTGCCGACCTCCCTGCACGCCGAGGTCGACGGCGCCACCTGGTGGTTCTGCTGCCAGGGCTGCCTGGACCGCTTCGTCGCCGATCCGGCGGCCTTTGCACGGGCGTGAGCATGCACGGTGACGCGCTGGCCGGGGTCGTGCCTGATGTCGCGTCGCTGGCGCGCAGCCTGGAGGACTCGGGATACCTCGCCGACCCGGGTCTCGCCACGGCGCTCTTCTGCGCCGTACGGCTCCCACAGCCGGTCCTCCTCGAGGGCGAGGCCGGAGTCGGCAAGACCCAGGCGGCCAAGGCCCTCGCCGCGGCACTCGACACGCCACTCATCCGCCTGCAGTGCTTTGAAGGCATCGATGCCGCAGAGGCCCTCTACGAGTGGAACTACGCCCGGCAGCTCCTCGGTATCCGTCTCGCTGAAGCGCGCGGAGAGGGCTTGGAGGAGTCGAGCCTCTTCTCTCGCGACTACCTGGTCGAGCGCCCGCTGCTCCAGGCGGTGGAGCACCCCGGCCCGCGCCCGGCCGTGTTGCTGATCGACGAGGTCGACCGGGCTGACGAGGAGTTCGAGGCATTCCTCTTCGAACTCCTCGCCGAAGCCTCGGTGACGATCCCGGAGATCGGCACCCTGCATGCGCGCCACGCTCCGATCGTGATCCTCACCTCGAATCGCACGCGCGACCTGCACGATGCCCTCAAGAGGCGATGCCTCTACCACTGGATCGACTACCCCTCCCTTGAGCACGCCACGGCCATCGTGCGCATGCGCGTGCCGGAGGCCGGGGATCGACTGGTCTCCCAGATTGCCGCTGCCGTCTCGCGACTGCGCACCATCGATGTGCAGAAGCCACCCGGCATCGCCGAGGCCATCGACTGGGTGCACGCGGCTGTGCTCCTCGGCGTTCACGAACTCGACGCCGAGGCGGTGCAGCGCACGCTGGGCTCGGTCCTGAAGTATCGCGAGGATCACGACGTCGCGGTCGAGGCCGGGCTTGCCTGGGTGAGCGGTGCCTGACCTCGTCCCACACTCGGCCCCGCCCGCCCAGGCGGACCTGGCCGCCTTGGCCGCCGCGTTTGGAGAGCGCCTGCACTCCGCCGGCGTGCCCGTGACGCCCGAGCGAGCGAGCAGGTTCGCCGAGGCCGTGCTCCTGGCCTCGCCGCGGACCATCCCCGAGGCCTACTGGCTCGGGCGCGTCACGTTGCTCACGGGCCACTTCCAGATCCCGGTCTACGACCGCGTCTTCGACGAGCACTTCCGAGGCTACGTCGACCTGGTCGAGCAGACCGGGCCGGCGGCACCCTCACCCGCCAGCCCCCTGTCGGCTGGCGAGCGTGCGCCCCGGGAGACGCACGCGCCCACGCAGGGCGCATCACACTCCCCCATCACCAGCGCAACACCGGGCCTGGACGCCCGCGGCGACGGCGAGGCTGAGGAGATGTCCGTGCTCGCAGCCGCGAGCACGAGCGAGCGCCTGGCGGGCCGCGACTTCTCCGAGTGCTCCCCCGAGGAGTTGGCCCTGCTCCGCCGACTGGTGGAGCAGTTGCCACTCGTGCCTCCTCAGCGCCGCGGGCGGCGACTGCGCCGTCATGCGCGCGGCGACCGACTCGACGTCCGCGCAACACTGCGGACCGCCTACCGCACCGGCGGCGATCCCGTGCGCCGGTCGCTTCGGCGACATGCCGAGCGACCCCGCCGCGTGGTCCTCATCGCCGACGTCTCCGGATCCATGGAGCCCTACGCGCGCGTCTATCTGCATCTGATGCGCGGAGCGGTGCGCGCACTCGGCTCGGAGGCCTTCGTCTTCGCGACGCGGCTGACGCGCCTGACTCGGCAACTGGCCACGGGCGGCCCGGACTACGCCTACGCGCGCGTCGCCGACGCGACACCTGACTGGGCGGGCGGCACACGTATCGGCACCGCACTCACGCGGTTCCTCGACGAGCACGGTCGCCGGGGCCTGGCGCGGGGCGCCATCGTCGTGGTCGTCTCCGACGGCTGGGAGATCGGCGACCCCCACGAGGTGGGCGAGGCCATGCGCCGACTGGGGCGCCTCGCGCACCACATCATCTGGGTCAATCCGCGCAGCGCGGCCGCGGAGTTCCAGCCACTAGCGGGTGGCATGGCCGCCGCGCTCCCGCATGTGGATACCTTCCTCAGCGGACATTCGGTCCGGGCGCTGGAGGACCTCCTCGCCGCCATCCGAGAGGCAGGTGAGCGACGCCGTGTCTGAACCTCGCACCGCACGTGTGATCACGGTGTCCACGCGCGCGTCGGCGGGCGTGTGGGAGGACCGCTCCGGTCCCGTCCTCGCCGACGGCCTCGCCGGGATGGGCCTGGACGTCACCGGGCCTGTCGTGGTGAGCGATGGCGACCCTGTCGAGGTCGCCTTGCGCGATGCCATCGCTGACGGGATAGACCTGGTGGTGACGACGGGGGGCACCGGTCTCACTCCCGCTGATCTCACGCCGGAGATGACCGCTCGCGTGATCGACCGGCCCGTGCCGGGAGTCGCCGAGGCGATCCGCGCCCACGGCGCGACCCAGGGCATACCCACCGCGGTGCTGAGCAGGGGCATCGCTGGACTGGCAGGTCGCACCCTCATCGTCAACCTGCCCGGATCTCCGGGGGGTGCCCGCGATGGCCTGGCGGTCCTGGCCCCGCTGATCGACCACGCACTGGACCAGATCGCCGGGGGCGACCATGCGCGCCCGCCCGCAGGAGATTGAGCACCCGCCCCGCCACTACCCTGGACAGGTGACGCAGGGACGGTTCGGACCCAATGAGTGGCT
>VGBQ01000167.1 GCA_016870425.1 Actinomycetota bacterium
CGCGGGCCGCCGTACGCCGCAGATCCTCGTATTGCGCGCCCTGGATGACGCCGAAGAGTGCCTGGTAGGGCCGGTCGGGCGAGCGCAGGCGGTCGTGCTCCACCAGGCAGCGCTCCGCCCACAGGCGCGTGCGCTCAAGTGACATCACCTGGTAGGCGCGTGTGTTGTTGAGCGTGGTGAGCTCGTCGAAGGCGAAGGCGATGTCGGCGCCGATGGCCGCCTGGACCTGCATCGACACTTCCGGCGTGAATCGGTGCTCGGAGCCGTCGAGGTGCGACCTGAAGGTCACCCCGTCGTCATCGACCCGGGCCAGGCGCTCCCTGCCCTCGGCGATGACCTCGTCGTCGCGCTGGCCGGAGTCCATCGCCAGGACCTTCTTGAATCCGGCCCCGAGGGAGAGCACCTGGAATCCGCCGCTGTCGGTGAAGGTCGGCCCGTGCCAGTGCATGAAGGCAGCCAGGCCGCCGGCCTCCTCGATGATCGCGGGGCCGGGCTGCAGATAGAGGTGGTAGGCGTTGGCGAGCACGGCTTGAGCGCCGAGGTCGCGCACGGTCTCGGGCAGGAGTGCCTTGACGGTGGCCTTGGTGCCGACCGGGATGAACGCTGGCGTGCGGATCTCGCCGTGCGGAGTGGCGATGACGCCCGTGCGCGCCGCGCCGCTGCGCGCGCCGATGACGAACCCGAACCCCGACACGTCCCACAGGATGCCAGGGGCACCAGGGTGGCCGAGCGCCGACTAGTCTCGCGGCGTGGCCCTCATCGAGACGATCGACGGCATCGACGTCGAGCACCGCGACATCGTCACCAATGGGATCCGCCTGCACTGTGCGCTCGCCGGGCCCGAGGATGGCCCCCTCGTCATCGCGCTCCACGGCTTCCCGGAGTTCTGGCGCGGCATGGTCGGCCCTGTCGTCGCCCTGGCGCGCGCAGGCTTCCGTGTCGTGGCACCGGATCAGCGCGGCTACGGCACCAGCGAGAAGCCCGAGGGCATTGACGCCTACCGGATCGAGGAGATCAGTGCCGACGCGGCGGGTCTGGTCCATGCTCTCGGCCGGGATCACGCGTACGTCGTCGGCCACGACTGGGGCGCGGCCGTCGCCTGGTGGCTCGCACTCACCCGTCCCGAGAGGGTCGACAAGCTCGTCGTCGCCAACGTGCCCCACCCGAGCGTGTTCGCCCGGGAGGTCAAGTCCAACAGGAAGCAACTGCGCAAGAGCTGGTACATCTTCGCCATCCAGGCGCCCTGGCTGCCGGAGCGCCTGGCCTTCGGCAAGCGCACGCGCTCCCGCTTCGCGCGCACGATCGCCAAGACCGGCAATCCCGGATCCTTCGACGCGCGCTACCTCGCGCAGCTGGTGGATGCCTGGAGCGAGCCGGGTGCCGGCACGGGCATGATGAATTGGTATCGCGCGTCTGTGCGACGGCGCCCTGAGCGCCTCGCCGACAAGCGCGTGCACGTGCCGACGCTCATCATCTGGGGGCGGCGTGACGTGGCGCTCAGCGACACCATGGTCGAGCCAAGCGCTGCGCTGTGCGACGACGTGCGCGTGGAGTTCTTCGACGACGCGACACACTGGGTGCTGCATGACGAGCCCGAGCGTGCGAGTCAGCTCATCGTCGACTTCTTCACATCGCCGTAGTCAACGAGCGAGTCACGGGCCCGCAGCGAGCTCCTCGAGGTAGGTCAGCACCACCGGGTCGATAGCCCCGGCCACCAGGCGCTCTTCGAGATTCTCGATGCCCGCCGCGCGCTCGAGCGCTCGCTCGAGATCGGGGTCGTCGTATCCCAGCGCATCCAGCGCCCGACGCAGGCGCTGCACCGTCTCCCCCTCCAGGGGCCATGTCTCCTCCGGCGCGCCGAAGAGCAGGTCGTGGATGCGCAGCAGTCGCGCGAGCTCGACGACCGGATCGGGGTGATCGTCGACGCGCAGGTCGACCGCGATGTCGCTGCCGCCTCCATAGCCCGCTCCGAGCCCACCGACGAGGATCGCGGCGCTCTGTCGGCCGCGCGCATCACCGCCCGCACGGTCACCGGCGAGGAGCGCCGCGTGGAGTCGAAGCGCGAGCGGCTGTGCCGGGTCGCTGGCGAGGAAAGCTCGCTCCATCTCAGCAACCACCTCGGGCCCGGTGAGGATGTTGCCCTGGATGGCATAGCCCGGTCCGGTGACGCCCCCGGCCCAGGGCAGGCAGTCGTCGCCCGTGAAGGTCGCGGCGTGCCCGAGCCCATCGACGACGCCGGCCTGGCGCTGCGCACGCGCATCGTCGCTGGCAACGAGAGCGTCGAGTGTTTCCTGAGCGGTGCGCCCTTCACCGAGGAGTGCGAATCCATCGGGGAGGTAGCGGAGATTGGCGAAGGACTGCGTCGCGATGGCACCCAGACCGGCGCGCACACCCGGCACGACAGCTCCGGCAGCGAGGAACTTGCTCGCCACGGCCACTCCCCAGCGTTCGCCGTCGGCGCTGCGGGCCACGATGGAAAAGGTCATGCGCGCAGGCTATGCCTCCAGGCGCCCTGGCAGGTGATGCGTGTGGCACCATGCGCCCGTGATCGACCTCACGCGCTCACTGCGCCACCTCGCCTGGGCCGACGCCCGTCTCTTCTCCGACCTTGCCGCGCTGCCACCCGAGGCACTGCAGGCGAGATACGCGCCCGATGCGTGGACCGTCGGGCACCTCGCGATGCATATCGTCGGGGGAGCAGAGTGGTACTGCTATTGCCTCGCCGGTACGCCGTGGACAGACCTGTCGATCCCCGGCAATGCTGCGGACCTGCGCGCCCTGGCGGCTCGGTTGGCGACGCTCGATGCCCTGCTGCTCGAGCAGGCAGCACTCCCGGACGAAGTGGTGGAGTTCATCGACGAGGACGGCCCGCGCAGCGCACTGCGCTCGACGATTCTCTCCCAGGCGACCCTGCACTCCACGGAGCATCGTGCGCAGATCGCATGCGCGCTCGAGGTGACCGGTCACGGCGGAGTCACGCTCGACGACTATGACCTCTGGGCGTTCGAGTCGCACGAGCGCACCGGGTGACAATGGCGGCATGCGGCCGCGCATCGTCATCAGCCTGATTCTCGGCGTCATCGCGCTCGCGGTGACTGCCATCGGACTCATCGATCCACTCGAGCGGGCGGCGTACCCCGCGCTCGTCGTCATGGTCGCGCTCGTGCTCATCGCCTCGCTCGTCACGATCCCGTTTGCCGGGCCGTTGTGGGACTTCGAGGACACGCACGGCCCGATCAACCTCGTGGTGCTCATCGCGGCACTGATCCCACTTGTGGCGCTCGGACGGTCCATGCCGGGTCGCGCAGGCTGGCTGATGATCATCACGATCGCTGGGTCGGTTGCCTTTCAGAGTGTCAGCCTGCTCCTGGTGGGACCGTGGTCGGTCATCCTTGTTTTTGCCGTGCTGATGGCGCCCTACGCCGCCGTCGCCATTCTTTTGATCATTGCTGGCGCCATGGTTCGTGACGTGGCGTGACACAGGGGCAACTCAGGGCAACTCAGGGCAACTCAGGGCAACTCAGGGGGGTACCTGCGTCTTTCTGCAGTTCGTCGACGCGCGGTCGACGATCGGGTGAATACTCAACGATCACCTACTTCTTTCACCGCGTGATCGTGAGACTGGATTTGCGCGCGCGCATTCACTACAGGAGGACTCATGTCAGACAAGCAATACGTCGCATTCGCGGCCGCCTACGGCTCGAAGGCCGATGCCGAGGCCGATCTCAAGGCGCTCAAGGACAGCGGCGACCTCAAGCACGTCACCGCGGCCATCGTCTCGCGCAATGAGAAGGGCAAGCTCCACGTCCACGAGACGACCCATGCTGGCAAGGTGGCGGCCGGTGTCGGTGTGGTCGCCGGTGCGATCATCGGCGCGGTCTTCCCGCCCGCCGGCATCGCCGTCGTGGCTTCGGCCGCGGGTGGCGCTGCAGGCCTCGGCGTGATCGGCGGTGCCATCGGTCACTTCTCCGGCGGCATCAGCCGCAAGGATATGAAGGAGCTTGGCGAGTTCCTCGATGTCGGCGAGGCAGCCCTCATCGCCGTCGCCATCGACAAGGTGGCCACCGATGTCGACACCGCGCTCTCCCGCGCGACCAAGAAGGCCTCGAAGGCGATCGACAAGGGCGATGTGTCCGACGCGATCGCCGACCTGGAGAAGGGTCTCGACAAGGCGGTCAACGTCGCTGGCGAGTAGTCCATCGAGTTCAGTGCCCCGGCAGGCGTCCAAGAGGCGCCTGCCGGGGCCTTTGCTTTGGCGCAGGTCCAGGGCTCACGCGGGTGTTGTGCTACACAGGGCGCGTGGCAGCCCCCCGCATGCGCCCACTGCCCGCGCGTCGCACCGCTATCCCTCTGGCGTCGGTGGGCGCCGTCCTTCTGATTGCGGGACTACTCCTCACCTGGGCGGTCGCCGCGGGCGAATCCGCGATGAACGCTCGCGACCTCGTCATCAACACCTGGATTCGCGACCTCGCGATCCAGTGGCCCTTCCTGGACGCCCTGGGCAACTTCTTCTCCTGGTTCGCTGACTCTGATCGCAACTTCTTCACGATTCCGATTGTGATCGTGACACTGCTGGTCTTCCGCCAGTGGCGCTGGGCGATCTTCTTCGTGGTCGCTTCGGAGGGTGGCTTCCTGCTCTCCAATGTCATCAAGCACCTGGTCGGCCGCGAGAGGCCACCGTTCTTGGACTTCACGGGCGATGCCCTCTACACGTCGTTCCCGAGCGGTCACACGTTCTCGGGCATTACCGTCTGGGTGTCGATCTCTCTACTGCTCTTCTATCTCCTGCCGCGGCCGTGGTCGACCGTCCTCGGTTGCGTGCCCCTCGTGATCGGCCTGATGAACGGCCCGAGTCGATTGCTCCTGGGCAAGCACTGGATCTCGGACGTCGTCGGGTCGTGGCTCCTCGCGGGCGGCTGGCTGCTGCTGACGTGGGCGGCATTCCTGTGGTTCCTTGCGCCACGCTCGAGCCCTGAGCAATTGCGCGCCCGGAGGGACTCGAACCCCCAACCGACCGGGTAGAAACCGGTTGCTCTATCCGTTGAGCTACGGGCGCTTGGGCGCCGGAGCGCCGGGCGTCATTCTCGCACCCGGCCGTGATCCACAGGATCCGCCGCAAGCGACTATCCCCAGCCGCGCCATGACCCGTGGCCTTGTGCCGTCAAGGCGGAGCAGCGTCGGCGGGTCGGGGCCGACTGGCCCCCGGAAGCGAAGAAGCCATGAAGGGGAATGACATGAATGAGATCACGATCACCGGCAACCTCGTCAACTCGCCGGTCCTGCGCGTCTACGGCACCACGCGCGTCACGAAATTCCGTCTCGCCCACAACCACTCCTACCGGGACGCAGGCACGGGGGACTGGGTCGACAAGGGTACGACGTACATCGATGTCTCGTGCTGGCGCAGTCTGGCCGACAACGTGACCGAGTCGATCGGCAAGGGCTCTGCCGTGATCGTCACC
>VGBQ01000168.1 GCA_016870425.1 Actinomycetota bacterium
GGGTCCACGGCGTCGTCGTCCACACGAGCAGCGTCGCGTCGGGATGGCGATCCTTGAGGGGGCCACCCGTGACGGGGAAGCGCACGTAGACGGACGGGTCCACGACGGTCTCGTAGCCCTGGGCGAGCTCGTGGTCGGACAGGCCGGTGCCGCAGCGCGGGCAGTAGGGCGTGACGCGGTAGTCCTGGACCAGCAGGCCCTTCTTGTAGATCTCCGCAAGCGACCACCACACGCTCTCGATGTAGTGGGTGTCCATGGTCCAGTAGGCGTCGTCCATGTCGACCCAGAAGCCCATGCGTCGCGTCATCGCGTCGAACTCGTCGACGTGGCGCAGCACCGACTCCCGGCAGCGGGCATTGAACTCCGCGATGCCGAAGTCCTCGATGTCCCTCTTGCCGGAGAATCCGAGCTCCTTCTCCACCGCGAGCTCCACGGGCAGGCCGTGGCAGTCCCAGCCGGCCTTGCGCGGGACGTGGTAGCCCTTCATGGTGCGGTAGCGGGGGAAGATGTCCTTGAAGACGCGGGCCTCGATGTGGTGGGTGCCCGGCGTGCCATTGGCGGTCGGCGGCCCCTCGTTGAAGACCCACAGCGGGCGCCCCTCAGACTGCGCGAGGCTGCGATGGAAGACATCGTCAGCGGCCCAGAGATCGAGGACCTCCCGCTCCATCGCCGGCAGGTCGACGTGCGCCGGCACCTGGCGGTACATGGGCCAACCTCCGGTCGAGTAAGACGAGGCGTCAGCCTACCGAGGCTAGCCTCGGCAGGGCGCTCCGCCTGGGAGGCTGACAGACTCCGTGTGGGAGGTAGGACATGGACTTCGCGCTCGATGCCACCACGCGGCAATTCCAGGAGCGCTTGCTCGACTTCATGGATGCCCACGTGTATCCGCACGAACGCGACTTCCACGAGCAGGTCGAGGCGCTGCCTGATCGGTGGGCGTGGAGCAGAGTGCCGATCCTGCGCGACCTGCAGGCGAAGGCCCGCGAGGTGGGCCTGTGGAACCTCTTCCTCCCCGGTGACCTCGGTGGTGGCCTGACGAACCTTCAGTACGCGCCGCTGGCCGAGATCATGGGTCGCAGCCCAGCACTGGCGCCGCCGACCTTCAACTGCGCGGCTCCGGACACGGGCAACATGGAGGTGCTCGTCCTCGCCGGCAATGACGAGCAGAAGCGCGAGTGGCTCGACCCCTTGCTCGCGGGTGAAATCCGCTCGGCCTTCGCCATGACGGAGCCCGATGTCGCGTCGTCTGATGCGACCAATATCTCCACGTCCATCGTGCGCGACGGGGATGACTACGTCATCAACGGTCGCAAGTGGTGGATCACGGGGGCGATGAACCCCGACTGCGCGATCTTCATCGTCATGGGCAAGACCGATCCCTCGGCTGAGCGGCACCGGCAGCAGTCCATGATCCTGGTGCCGCGCGACACCCCGGGTGTCGAGATTGTCCGCGCCATGGAGGTCTTCGGCTACGACGACCGGGATCACGGGGGTCACGCCGAGCTGTGCTTCACCGACGTACGCGTGCCCGCGGCCAATCTCCTCGCGGGCGAGGGCGATGGGTTCGCCATCGCCCAGGGCCGCCTCGGGCCGGGCCGCATCCACCACTGCATGCGATCCATCGGCATGGCTGAGCGCGCCATCGAGCTCATGTGCGAGCGTGTCGAGGGTCGGGTTGCCTTTGGTCGGCCGCTGGCAGACCAGGGCGTGATCCGGGAGTGGATTGCTCGGTCGCGTATCGAGGTCGAGCAGCTGCGCCTGCTCACTCTCAAGGCCGCCTGGCTCATGGACACGGTGGGTGTGCGCGGTGCGCACACCGAGATTCAGGCGATCAAGGTGGCCGCTCCGATCACCGTCCAGACCATCCTCGATCGCGCCATCCAGGCCTTCGGAGGCATGGGCGTCTCGCAGGACACCCCGCTCGCGGCCATGCACGCGGGCGTGCGCACGCTGCGACTCGCGGACGGACCCGATGAGGTGCATCTGGCCGCTCTGGGCAAGCACGAGGTCAAGAAGCAGCGCGAACGCCGAGGCCACTCGTAGTCGACGTTCACCCCGCCGCCCGCTTTCACCCTCGAAATGGTTGCTCTCCATCGGCGTTTCGCCTCGAAACGGCTGCCATTTGGAGGGTGAAAGCGAGTGCCGCGGTCGCGCCGTAGCTCCTAGCGCACGATGAGGTGGACCGACGTGCTCTTGACGACGGCGGTCACGGGCAGACCTGGGACGAGGCCGAGTTCACCGGCGGCCGTGCGCGTGATGGTGGAGGCCAGGGGTACGCCGACATCGAGTTCAACCCGGACCAGAGCACCTTCATCCCTGACCGACATGACCTTGGCATCGAGGTGATTACGCAAACTCGTGCCCGAGCGCGGGCCACCCACCTCGAGGCTCACGTCCTCGGATCGAATGCACACGATCACCGACTGACCGACCCGGCAATCCCTGTCGGGGACCCCTGTCAGCAGGTGACGTCCCAGCTGGACGACGGCGAGGCCATGCTGGGACTGCTGGACGATGGCGGGCAACGCAGTTTCCACGCCCACAACTCCAGCGACGTCTGCATCAGCGGGTCGGTCGAATACCTCCGCGGCCCGGCCATGCTGGCGCACGCGACCATCAATGAGGATGATCGCGTCATCGCCCATCGACAGTGCCTCTGCACGGTCATGTGTCACCAGGACGGTGGGCATCTGCAGGCTCACGAGGATGTCGCGCAGTTCGCTACCGAGCCTCCGGCGCGTGGGGGCATCGAGTGCGGAGAGCGGCTCGTCGAGGAGGAGTAGACGGGGGCTGGGCGCGAGTGCCCGGGCAAGGGCAACCCGTTGGGCCTCGCCACCGGAGAGTGAGTCAGCGCGGGAGCGTTGAGCCAGGCTGTCGGCCTGCGTGGCGAGGAGCGCCTCGTGCACGCGGCGAGACCGCTCGTCGCCGGACACTCCGATGAGTCCGTAACCGACATTCGCTGTGACGGACATGTGGGGGAAGAGGGCGTGGTCTTGAAAGAGCAGGCCGACGCGGCGCGTGCGCGGGTGCCACCGACGCCGACGCCCGTCGTCCCACACCTCCGGAGTTTGGTCCAGTCCGCTGCTCCATTCGACGCGACCACCTTCGGTGTGGGCGAGGCCGGCGATGGTGCGAAGGACCGTGGACTTGCCCGCACCCGATGGGCCAAAGAGCACCGTGACGCGACCCGCTGTGAGGGGGAGCGTGATGTCCGCCGCGATCCCGTGCCGGCGTACATCCGCCTTGAGGTGTCCGACGGAGTCGGCCTGCGCACTCACAGTGACCACGCTCGTGTCCGCTGCCTGCGTAGGGAGTACACGGCGACGAGGACCACGAGCGAAAACGCGAGAAGCACGAGGCTGGTGCGACCCGCTGCCGCGTAATCAAAGGCCTGGACGTCGTCGTAGATGTCGATGCTGATGGTCCGCGTGACCCCCGGGATATTGCCACCGACCATGAGGACGACTCCGAACTCACCAATGGTGTGGGCAAATGTGAGGACAGCTGCTGTCGCGAGCCCCGGCTTGGATAGCGGGAGCACGACCCGGGCGATGGTCGTGGGCCATCGACGCCCGAGGACGCTCGAGGCCTCGAGCAGTCGCCCGTCAACGCCGGCGAATGACGCGAGGAGAGGCTGCACGGCAAAGGGAAGGCTGTAGAGCACGGAGGCTATGAGGAGCCCGGTGAAACTGAAGGCCAAGGGTGCGCCGGTGATCTCGGTCCACCAGCGGCCGAGTGGTGATTGCACACCCATGGCGACCAGGAGGTAGTAGCCCAGGACCGTCGGCGGGAGGACGAGTGGTAGCGCGACAACGGCCTCCACGGCTGTGGCCCATCGTGCGCGCGTGTAGGCAAGCCAGGCGGCCAGGGGGATACCGATGGCCAGCAGGATCAGCGTCGTCAGTGCGGCGAGTTCAAGGCTGAGGCGCACAGAGGGCCAGTCCATCATTCCTCCGGGAGGGTGAAGCCGTAGCGGGCGAGGATCTCAATGCCCTCGGGGCTCGTGATGACGTCGCGAAGTTCGCGGGTGCCGGGTGTGTCGGTGATGAGTGCTCCTCCCTGGACGAGTGGAGGGAAGAGTTGAGCGGGGATCTCCCACCATGTCCCGACATCGCGCAGCGGGTCGGACAGCACGAGTGACATGGCGACAATGCCGGCATCGGCGTTGCCGGATGCCACGAACTCAGCAGCCTGCGCCACGTTTTCGCCCAGCACCAGGCGGGGGGCCACGGAGTCGTAGATCCCCTCGGCTCGCAGGGCCGCGACCGCCGCCTGGCCGTAGGGGGCGTGCTCAGGATTGGCGATCGCGATCCGCTGCGCCTGGGAGAGCGCTGCCAGCCCCTGCGCGGGGTCGATGGGTGAGCCTTCGGGGACCCACAGGACGAGGCGACCCACGGCGTACACGAAGGGGTCGCTTGCTTTGCCTCGGGCGATGAGTTGCTGCGGATAGGTCACGTCGGCTGAGAGGTAGATGTCGAAGGGGGCACCGTTGTCGATCTGTTGGAGGAATTGCCCGGATGAGCCGTAGGTGACGGCATAGTCCACCGAGGGATTGCGTGCGGCAGCGATGGAGATGATCTCGTCGAGGGCGTAGCGCAGATCGGCGGCCGCGGCAACATTGACGCGTGTCGCGCTCTGAGTCGAGCAAGCGGCGATGACGGCCGCGACCATGAGGCAACAGGCCGCTGCGACCACGCGACGAAGGTGGATCACGTGCGTGAAACCTCGACTCCGACATTGGTGGCCTTGACCGTGGCAATCGCGAGCACGCCGGGCTCCAGCCCCAACTCGTCGACGGCCTCGCTGCTGAGCAGCGAGACGATGCGGTGTGGGCCTGCTTGGATCTCGACCTGTGCCATCACGGTGTCCTTGACGACGCGCGTGACGATGCCGGCGAAGCGATTGCGCGCTGACCGGCCGACGATGGGGGCGGTCTCGGCACTCACCTGGGAGGGCGCCGTCTCCCGCAGGAGCCGGGCCACCTCAGCACCCTCGATGGCCTGGCGCCCGGAGGCATCGCTGGTCGCGGCCACGCGCCCCGCCTCGATCCACCTGCGGAGCGTGTCGTCGCTGATTCCGAGGTATGCTGCGGCCTCAGAGATCCGCAATTGAGTCATAGTACCGGACGATACACCCGGTCTGAGGGCCTGAAGATCTTTTTTCTCCGTAAATGCGGGATCAGGTAACTCTGATCACCTCAGCGTGGGTCGGTGGTTGCCCTGGAGGCGAGGTGGGCCTAGCCTCTGATGTCGCTCGATCCGCCGATCCTCGGCGGGTCGTTCCTTATAGGAGGGGGTCGGGCATGGCCACCGCCAAGAAGGCTGCCCCCGCCAAGAAGGCTGCCCCGGTGAAGAAGGCTGCGCCCGCCAAGAAGGCTGCCCCGGTGAAGAAGGCCGCCCCGGCGAAGAAGGCGGCCCCGGTGGA
>VGBQ01000169.1 GCA_016870425.1 Actinomycetota bacterium
CGACCCCGGTCGATCCAGACCTCGTCGGGGCCGTTGACCAGGACGTCGGTCACGCATGGATCGAGGAGGAGCGACTGGAGCGGGCCCAGGCCACCGAGTTCGTCGCGCAGTGAGCCCACGAGTTCGAGGAGGGATTCATCGCCCAGCACCACCCCCTCGTCGCGAAGGGCTGCCGCAACGCGGGATGAGTCCGGCACGCGCGTGAGCCCGTCATCGACAAGCCTGCGCCTGACCCGCTCGACCAGCGGGGCTGTCATGCCAGGACCCCGGGGATCGCGGCAGCCAGCAGAGCCCGCGCGGCACGACGGGCCGTCGATCGAGGCGTGAGGAAGGCATGGTCCCCCTGGGCGAGGGTGCGGTCATGTCGAAAGGAGGGCAGCACGGGGACGTGCCACTGGGACGCCTCGGCCATGCACCAGGTGCCCGCATCGCGAGGTCCCGTGCGAGCGACGACGGCTACCCGAGTGCACACCTCTTGGATGCCGTCGATGACAGCGGGCACGCGGGCGACGGTGGCCGGGTGCGGGCCGATGACGATGAGCACGATGTCGCTGCGAGCCCAGGCGATACGCGTGGCGTCACCGTCGCCACGCGGAGTGTCGACGATCGTGCACGGGAATCCGCGCGATCCCGCCTCGAGCACTGAGGCCAGGGGCTCGTCGGGGATGGCGAAGCGCGACTCCGGAGTGCCGGTGAGCACATGCGCGCCGTGCACGCTCGGAAGGGCATTGCGCAACGACGCGGGTGGGATCCGACCACGTGTGGCGGCAAGGTCCGGCCAGCGAACCCCACCGTCGACCGGGATGGCTGGGCCGTAGGGGTCAAGATCGACGAGCAGGCCGCGCGACTCACGAGCGAGAAGGGCCGCCAGGGTGGTGGCACCGGCGCCGCCTACGCCAGCCACGCAGGAGATCACGGGCCCTCCGCTCATCGCGGCATCGCCGCACTCGGCGAGTCGGTCCACGATCCAGCGCCCAGCGTCAGGGAGCTCGACGACATGCTCGGCTCCCAGGGCCACGGCCCCCTGCCACGTCGCAGCGGATGCGCGGTCGTCCGGAAGACCCGTGCCCCGACGAACGACGATCACCCCATCGCGACGTGGCAGTGCGCGACCCGTGGCCACGGCGAGCGCCTCGTCGCCGACGAAGACGAGCGGGGCACTCGACCATGAGGAGGCGGCGGGATCCTCGCGCACGGTGAATTCCACTCCGGCTGCCGCGGCCAGGCGCAGGACCTCGTCGAGCAGGAGAGGGTCTCGGGTGATGAGCAGGGGGCGGGTCGCGTCGGTCATGCCGGGAGGCTGTCGGCCCGACACCGGGCACGTGCCTATCGCGGAGGCGACTGGGGATAACGAGGGCGTGAGAGCCCTGTGGATGACGAAAACCGGGGTAGCGTGCACCTGTGTCGCGTGCGGCAGCGTTCTTTGACCTGGACAAGACGATCCTGGCGACGTCCAGTGCCCTGGCCTTCGCTCGTCCCTTCTATCGGGGCGGCCTGATCGGCCGCAGCGACGTGGTGCGGAGCGCCTACGCGCAATTCATCTTCCTTGCCTCGGGGGCCGATCACGACCAGATGGAGACGATGCGGCGATACATGTCCGACCTGGTCACCGGGTGGGACGTCGCGAAGGTGCGCGAGATCGTGGCCGAGACAATCGACACCATCATCGACCCGGCGATTTACGACGAAGCGGTGGCACTCATGGAGGAGCACCGCGCTGCGGGCCGTGACATCGTCATCATCTCGTCATCCGGCACCGAGGTGGTGGAGCCCATCGGAGAGCGCCTCGGGGTGGACGTCGCGATCGGCACGCAACTTGTCGTCGAGGACGGTCGCTACACCGGGGAGATCCTCTTCTACGCGTTCGGTGAGGGCAAGGCGCAGGCCATGCGCGATCTCGCCGACGAACGCGGCTATGACCTCGCGCGGTCCTACGCCTACACCGACTCGATCACCGACCTGCCCATGCTCGATGTCGTCGGTCACCCCACCGCTGTCAATCCGGATGCCGAACTCCGCCGGGTCGCCACCGAGCGCGGGTGGCCGGTCGTCGACTTCGCGCGGCCTGTCTCGATGCGCCACCGCTTGGCCCTGGAGAAGCGTCAGGCTGTGGCTGCCGGTGCTGCTGCAGCAGCGGTCAGTGCGGCTGCGCTGGGGATCGCGTGGTACGCGCGACACCGGCGGCTGACCTGATGGCCAAGGCCACGCGCGGTCAGCGCCTCCTGCTCATCGCGCTGCTCACCATCGCCCTCATGGCACCCCCTGTGCTCCTGGGCATCAGCGGCCAGTTCGGCCTCGCGTCGGCGTTCGCCTACGGCGGAGTGATCGCGGTGAGCGCCGTCTTCTACGACGCACGCCTGGCAGTCGCCCTCTCGCTGCTCTCCGGGGTCAGCGGTGCCGTCGCCGCCCTTCTCAACCCACATCCCGTGGCCGGCGCGGTCTTCTTCGGTCTCTTCACGGGCGCCTGCGCTCTCGCCGCAAAGCGGGGACTGCACAGCCCGGTGCTCATGGTCCCGATCTTCATCAGCTTCATCCTCGCTGCCCCTCCACAGGTGCAGGGCGTGTCACCGACGCCCGCCGCCTTCATCACCGGGGCGGTGCTCGCCCTCGGTGGCCTGTGGGGGACGGCGAGCGCACGGCTGCTGCTCGGCAAGCCCCGCACGCAGATCGAGCGCCAGGCGCTCAGCACCCGCGCCACCGTGGCCTACGCAATCCTCATGGGCCTCCTCCTCGGCGTCGCCACATGGGCGGTGCTCACCTACGCGAAGTTCCACCAGGGAGCGTGGCTTCTCCTCACGCTCATCGTCGTCCTCCAACCCAGCCCCCACGACACCTTCGTCAAGTCCCTCCAGCGACTAGGCGGCACGCTGCTCGGGGGCCTCATCGCACTCGCGCTGATCCTGGCGAACGTCCACGCGACGCTGGCCCTGGTCATCGGTGGGGCGCTGCTCTTCGGTGCGCTCGCCGTGCGCTACGTCGAGAAACGTCCCTACTGGGAATACATCACTGTGCTCACGCCCGCCGTGATCCTGCTCAACGCGCCGGGCCTCGACGCCATGCGTGTGGCCGAGGACCGGGTCGTCTTCACCGTGATTGCCACAGTCATCGGCCTGGTCATCGCGCTCGCCATCAAGGGTGTTCTGGTCTGGAAGGCGCCCGCGCACGAATCGACCTAACCTGCCCCCATGGAGCATGTCGGGCCCTCAGAGGTGCTCGATCACGGATCCAATCCGTCGTCGCGGGGACGCACGGTGGGAGTGGTCGTCACAACGGTCGTCGCCGCGGGGCTCGCGCTGGCCGCCATCGGGGCCGGCATGACGTGGTGGGCGGCGCGCCCGCCAGTGTCGACTGAGCTCGCGATCACCGGCCTCTCGGTCATCGGCACCGACCCCGTCACCGTCGTCGCCGAGCCACCCGTGGGAGCCCTGGCCACTCCCGCCGGCGCCGCGCTGCCCGGCGTGACCCTCCGACTCGCCGTCGGCGGTGACCCCGCCCGATCAACGGAGCTCATCGCCTCTCCGACCGACGCGATCGTCTACGTCAAGGAGCGGCCCGTCGTGAATCTGGCCCCCGGCGCCTTCACCGAGGTCGACCTCACCGTGGCACCCGTGGACTGCGCGCTCGCCCGAGAAGGCACGGACCTGAACGAAGCGGGATACCGCTGGCGACGCGCCTTCGGGGTCGAGTTGCTCACCACCGCCGAGGGGGTCGTCGTGCCGCTCTCCGAGCAGGCGCGCGCATCCTTCGGCGAGGCCCTCGTGCGCGCATGCGCCGACGCGGGCGAGGCACCCGAGCTCACCGTCGTCGCCGCGCGGCGCGGCGGTGAACCGCCCCTCGAGACGATCAGCCTCATCGTCGATGTCGCAGCGATGGCGGATCGGCTGGTCATCACCCCGCTGGATGGGCCCGGTTTGCGCGGGCTCGGGGCCGCCGACCGGCGCTCCGGCCAGGGCATCCCACTCCTGTGGCTCGTCTCGCCACGCGCGGAGCACAACGACGACGTGCCCACGGCCTACACCCAGGTCTTCGTCGTAAGGGGCGGGACGGCGTACCCCTGGATCCTCGGGACACCGATCACGGAAGACCTGCCCACCATGACACCGCTGACCACGTCCATCCGGTGAGGTGATGGCGTGGACGTGCTCGAAGTCGGTGACGGGCCAGGCGCGCAGCGCACGATCCCGCGCGCGACCACCATCGTGGCGGGCATTGCGCTCGGGGCTCTGGTCGTCATCGTGACCGCCGGCGCCATGCAGTGGTGGCGTGTGCAAGCCGATCGCTCCCAACGTCTGGAGATCGCCTCCGTCGAGGCCATCGGCCCCTTTGCCATTAGCGGTGGCGATCTGCCCGAGACATGGCCAGCGGGGATTGTCAGCGGCGCAATGCGGCTGCGCATGCAGGTGAACGGCGACCCGCAGCGAGCCGTGGAGTTGACGCCATCGGGGCATGGTGCGGCCTACGTCGCGAGCGGAGTTGGGAGCACAGTGATCCCCGCCGGAGACAGCGCGGCGATCGATGCGCTCGTCACGCCGTCAGATTGCCGGGCGGTCGAGCGCCCGATGTCACCCCTCGTCGACGCCTCGGGCACGCCTGTCCCCGTGACCGAGGAGGCAGCCAGCGTCCTGCGCGACACCGTCGCAGCGCTGTGCGCCCCGGGAGGCACGGCACCTCTGCTCACCCCCGAGGCCGCGCGACTAGACGTCTTCTTCCGCGATCGCACATTGGTGGTCACCGCGCTCGTCTCCACGCAATCCGATCGCGTCGTCATGCAACCGCGCGACTTCCCGGGCTTCGTCGGGTTGGAGGAGCAGCAGGCACCCGTGCGCAATGGCATCGCTACCGTGCGGCTGCGCTGGCTGATCTCTCCCGCGGAAGGAGCTCGTCTGCTGGCACCCGCCGTGAGTGTCCGGGCCTTCACGATCGTCGGGGGGCGCGCATATCCCTGGGTGGTGAGCCTGCCGCTGCCCGCGCCCGCGCGCAATGACGGCGTAGATCTCGCCGAAGTGGCGCCGCGGCCCACGGGCTAGAGGTGGGGTGCGTCAGCGCTCGCACCAAAGCCGATGGCGGCGGCGTTCCAGCGAATCCACTCGGCCACGCCTGCCGGCTCCCCCGAGCGATAAGCGCGCAGGGCCGCGACGTAGGAACCGCGCCCGAGCGAGAGCATGCCGGCCTCCGGGCAGGCGAGGAGATCGGGGTCGACGCCTCGACCGGCGAGCACCAGACGCACTGACGCACGGGCGATGAGACCGGATCCCCAGCGGAAGGGCTGCAGTGCCAACACCTCGCCGTGCGCGATAGCCGCCACGACGATCGCGGGAGCCGCCGTGCCGCCCGTGAGCACCCCTGCCAGCGCGACGAGTCGGTCGGGCACGGCCTGCCATGCAGTGCAGGGACCGGT
>VGBQ01000170.1 GCA_016870425.1 Actinomycetota bacterium
GTGATGAGGGTGCCCACGACTGTGACGGCATCCGGGGAGACGTGAAGCTTGAGCAGCAGCCGCGCGATGGGCTCGAGCACGGCGGTGGAGAGCTTGCGCGCCGCCGGATTGTTGAGCACGGACACTCCTCGGCCGTGGGCCACGGCGCTGTCGTCGCCGCATCGGCGCGTGCCGGCGATTCCGGCAGCGCCATCCTAGGGCGCAGGGACACACGAGGCGGAAGTCCCTTGCGCCCGGGTCGGCCAGGGAGAAGGGTGAGTCTCGCAGACCGGCCCCCGCACCCGGGCCGACAACGTCAGATCCCTGAGGGAGGGCACCGTGACCATGACCGCCCCGATCGACCCGGCGCGCATTCGCAACGTCGTCCTGGTCGGACCCAGTCACGCCGGCAAGACGACGCTCGTGGAGCGACTGGCGCTTGCCTCGGGGGCGATCAATCGGCCCGGCTCGGTCGAAGAGGGCACGACCTTGTCGGACACCGACGATGCCGAGCATCGTCAGCAGCGGTCCGTGTCCTTGAGCCTGGTGCCCCTGGAGTGGGAGGGAGTGCGCATCAATCTCCTCGACACTCCGGGCTATGCCGACTTCGTCGGAGAGGTGCGAGCCGGATTGCGCGCGGCTGACGCAGCACTCTTCGTCGTGTCCGCCGTGGATGGCGTCGATGCGGGCACGGCGATGCTGTGGGATGAGTGCGCAGCGGTCGGCATGCCGCGTGCCATCGTGGTGACCAAGGCCGATCGCGATCGCGCCGACGTCGAGGGCATCTTCGAGGCATGTCGGGACATGCTCGGCGAAGGCACGGGCATTCACCCCCTCTACCTCCCGATGCACGCCGATGACGGTCATGTCGCGGGCCTCATCGGCCTGCTGTCCCAAGGCATCCGCGACTACTCCGACGGGACTCGCGTCGACCGCGATCCCGAACCGCAGCACGTGGACCTGATCTCGGACGCTCGCGCGGGGCTCCTCGAGGGAATCATCACCGAGTCGGAGGACGAGGACCTCATGGAGCGCTTCCTCGGCGGCGAGGACATCGCCTTCGAGACGGTGGTGTCCGACCTCGAGAAGGCGGTCGCGCGCGGCCACTTCTTCCCCGTGCTCTTCACGGCGACCGCGCCGACCGGCTTCGGGATGGCCGAGCTCCTCGAGGTGATCACGCGAGGATTCCCCTCCCCCCTTGAGCACCCGCTGCCCACGGTCACCGCGCCTGACGGGACTCCGCGAGAGCCTCTCTCCTGCGATCCCTCTGGCCCTCTCTGCGCTGAAGTGGTGCAGACATCCTCGGACGCCTACCTTGGCCGAATCTCGCTCGTTCGGGTGTTCTCCGGGACGCTGCACCCCGACGTCACACTCCACGTGTCCGGCCACTTCCTGTCGGACCGAGGACACGAGGACCACGACGTGGACGAACGCATGGGCGGAATCAGCCTGCGCGTCGGCAAGACGCTCCGGCCGGTCGCGGCTCTGGGCGCGGGCGACATCGCGCTCGTCGCCAAGCTTCCGCACGCCGAGACCGGCGACACGCTCTCCTCGCCTGAGCTTCCTCTGCTCATCGAGCCGTGGTCGATGCCTGAGCCGCTGCTGCCGGTGGCGATTCTCGCTCACACCTCTTCGGACGAGGACAAACTGACAGCAGCGTTGTCACGACTCGTGGCTGAGGACCCGACGCTGCGGCTGGAGCGCAATGCCGACACGGGCCAGATCGTCCTGTGGTGCATGGGCGAGGCCCACGTCGATGTCGTACTCGATCGCCTGTCCAGCCGCTTCGGCGTCACCGTCGACAGCGAGCCCGTCCGCGTCTCTCTTCGCGAGACCTTCGCCGGTTCCGCTCGCGGCCACGGCCGACTGGTGAAGCAGTCGGGCGGCCATGGTCAATTCGCCGTGTGCGACATCGACGTGGAGCCGCTGCCCTCGGGCAGTGGCTTCGAGTTCGTCGACAAGGTCGTGGGTGGAGCCGTCCCGAGGCAGTTCATCCCGTCCGTGGAGAAGGGCGTGCGCACCCAGATGGCGAAAGGCGTCTCGGCCGGCTACCCGGTGGTGGACATCCGCGTCACCCTGGTCGACGGCAAGGCGCACTCGGTCGACTCATCCGACATGGCGTTCCAGACGGCAGGCGCGTTGGCGCTCAAGGACGCTGCCGAGGTCGCCGGGGTCACCCTCCTGGAGCCCATCGACGAGATCCTGGTCGTCGTCCCCGACGAGCATGTCGGAGCCGTGATGTCCGATCTCTCCGTGCGCCGTGGCCGCGTGACCGGCACCGAAGGAGTCTCCGGCGGTCGTACCGCCATCACCGCGCAGGTGCCGGGACTCGAACTCACCCGCTATGCCGTCGATCTGCGCAGCATCGCCCACGGCACCGCGACGTTCACGCGTCGCTACCGAGGCCACGAGACCATGCCAGCGCAGGCGGCGCGAGGCCTGGCGGGCCAGTAGGGCGATCAAGACATCGAGGGCCACGGCTCGGGCGCGCGCCCCGTCTCCTGGGCGCCGAGTCCTGCCTCGACCGGTCCGGTGTGGCGCATCACCCACTCCTGCGGCTCGAGCGGGAGGTAGCGATGCTCAGCGCGCCGGACGATCATGACGTCGCCCGCCATGACCTCCACGCTGCAAATGCCTGCGGGCACGGCGAACTGCAGCAGGCCGCGTCCACTGCGGACGAAGTGCACCTCGTCCACGGCATTGACGTGCCAGGCTCCCATGCCCGTGTGCTCATCTCCCGGGGCCGGCGGGTCCGCCACGGCCACCGCGCGAATCTCACGCTCTCCGGGAGGGAGGATCTCCGCGACGAGCTCTGCAGGGGCGTCGTCACCTGGGGCGTGGACGAATCTCACACCGGCAAGCGCGAGGCTTGCCTCGAGATCAACTCCGTCGGGCCCACTGATGAGCACCACGTCCTGCTCCCTTCGATCGCTCCGCTGCGCGTGTCACTTCGACGCGGCCCACGCCTCCGCCAGGAGCGCGCGGGTCTCGTCGAGGAGCTGAGGCATGGTCTTGGTGTGCCCCACCACCGGCAGGAAGTTCGTGTCTCCGCCCCACCGGGGCACGATGTGCTGGTGGAGATGGCCGGCGATGCCCGCGCCCCCGACCTTGCCCTGGTTGATGCCGATGTTGAAGCCCTGGGCGCGCGTGACCAGTCTGAGGACCTCCATGGACCGCTGCGTCAGGGCGCCGATCTCCGCGACTTCTGCCGGGTCCAACTCGGTGTAGTCCGCGACGTGGCGATAGGGGCACACCAGGAGGTGCCCGGCGTTGTAGGGGTAGAGGTTCATGACCACGTAGGCCACATCCCCTCGGGCCACGACGAGGCCTTCGCCCTCGGCCATCCCCGGGGCACGGCAGAAGGGACATTCGTCACCGGGCCCGTCGTGCGCCGGGCGGCTCTCACCGCGCAGGTAGGCCTCGCGGTGAGGGGTCCACAGGCGCTGCCAGCGATCCGGCATGCCTCCGTGGTCGAGGACTGGGCCCTCGCTCATGCCGGAGCGCTCTCCACCTGCCGCCGATCGCGCACGGCGGCCACGATCTCGGCCACGGCGTCGTCGATGGCCACGCCATTGCGCTGGCTGCCATCCCGGTAGCGGAAAGACACGGCGCCCGCAGCCATGTCGTCATCGCCGGCGATGAGCATGTAGGGCACCTTCGACTTCTGCGCCGTGCGGATCTTCTTCTGCATGCGGTCGTCAGCATCGTCGACCTCGACGCGGATGCCCTCCTCGCGCAGGCGTGCGGCCACCTCGTACAGGTAGTCGACATGCGCGTCCGACACGGGGATCGCGACGACCTGCACGGGTGCGAGCCAGGGAGGGAAGGCGCCCGCGTAGTGCTCCAGCAACACGGCGAAGAAGCGCTCGATCGACCCGAAGAGGGCGCGGTGGATCATGACAGGGCGCTGGCGCGTGCCGTCGGGGGCGGCGTACTCCAGGTCGAAGCGCTCCGGGAGGTTGAAGTCGAGCTGGATCGTCGACATCTGCCAGGTGCGCCCGATGGCATCCTTGGCCTGGACTGAGATCTTCGGGCCGTAGAACGCCGCGCCACCCTCGTCAAGGACAAGTTCGAGCCCCTGCTTCTCGGCCGCCTGGCGCAGCACCTCGGTCGCCTCAGCCCAGACCTCGTCGGAGCCAACCGACTTCTCGGGGTCGCGGGTGGACAACTCGAGATAGAAGTCCTCGAGACCGTAGTCACGCAGGAGGTCAAGGACGAACGTGAGGAGTGTGTCGAGCTCGTCGGCCATCTGCTCGCGCGTGCAGTAAATATGAGCGTCATCCTGGGTGAAGCCGCGGGCGCGCGTCATGCCCTGGACGACCCCGGACTTCTCGTAGCGATAGACCGTGCCGAACTCGAAGAGCCGCAGCGGCAACTCCCGGTAGGACCGCCCGCGCGCATCGAAGATCAGATTGTGCATGGGGCAGTTCATGGGCTTCATGTAGTAGTCGACGCCCTGACGGCGGACATTGCCCTCGGCATCGACATCGGCATCGAGGTGCATGGGCGGGTACATCCCCTCGGCGTACCAGTCCAGGTGCCCGGACTTCTCGAAGAGTGCGGCCTTGGTCACGTGGGGGGTGTTGACGAACTCGTAGCCCGCCTCCTCGTGACGGCGCCGGGAGTAGTCCTCCATCACGCGCCGCACCACGCCTCCCCTGGGGTGGAAGACGGCGAGCCCCGAGCCGATCTCCTCGGGGAAGCTGAAGAGGTCGAGTTCGGCACCGAGCTTGCGATGGTCGCGCTTCTCGGCCTCCTCCAGGAAGGTCAGATAGGCCTGGAGCTCGTCCTTGGACGGCCAGGCGGTCCCATAGATGCGCTGCAACTGCTCGTTTGCCTGGTCGCCAAGCCAGTAGGCCGCAGCGGTGCGCATCAGGCGGAAGGCATTGGGCGGGATGAAGCGCGTGTCCGGCACATGCGGTCCGCGACACAGGTCGCCCCAGCACGTCGCCCCGGTCTTGGCGTCGACGTTGTCGTAGATCGTGAGCTCGGCCCCGCCGACCTCCATGACCTCGGCCCCGCCCTCGCTGCCGATGAGCCGCAGTTTGAAGGGCTCACCCGCGAGTTCGCGCTTCGCCTCGGCGTCGGTGACGACTCGGCGGGAGAAGCGCTGACCGGACTTGACGATCTCCTGCATGCGCTTCTCGAGGGCCTTCAGGTCCTCGGGGGTGAACGGGCGCTCGACGGAGAAGTCGTAGTAGAAGCCGTCACGCACAGGCGGCCCGATGCCGAGTTTGGCCTCCGGGAAGGTGTCCTGCACCGCCTGTGCAAGCACGTGGGCTGTTGAGTGCCTCAGCACGGCAAGCCCCTCGGGGGTGTCGACCCCGACGCTCTCGACAACGTCACCGTCGACCAGCGGCGTGGCCAGATCACGGAGCTCGCCGTTGATGAGCGCCACCACCACGCGCCTGCC
>VGBQ01000171.1 GCA_016870425.1 Actinomycetota bacterium
GCCGAGCGTGGCGATCAACAGTGAACCGGCGAGCGGCCCGATGACCCAGCCGACGCTGAAGATGCCCTCGTGGATGCCGTTGAGTCGCGTGACGCTCATGTGACTCGCCTCGGCGACGTCGGGGATGAGCGCCTTGCGCGCGGTGTAGCCGGCAGGATCGAAGATCGCACCGAGCATGGCGAGCGCAATGAGCCACGCCACATTGAGTTCGGTGAAGAACGCGACGATCGGGATCGCCGCGACAGAGACGGCCGACAGCAGGTCGGAGATGATGCTGACGATGCGTCGTCCGAAGTGGTCCACCGCCCAGCCTGACAGCGGGGCAGCGAGGATCCCGGGGAGCGCGGAGATCGCCACGACGAGTCCGGCAGCGGCAACGGAATCGGTGATGTCGAGCACGAGCCAGGGGATGGCGATGGTGACCACGCCATTGGACATGCCCGAGAGCAGGTTGGGGACCTGGAGCAACGCGATGGGGCCCCAGTGGATGCGTGACTTCATGCGTGGACGGCAGCCCCGAGGCGGACCGGCAGGGCGCGCAGTCCGTGGATCATCCGGCCTGGGTTGGGCACCGGCTCGCCGGCCAGTTGCCAGGCATCCGTGTCGGGGAAGCGCTGGAGCAGATGACGCCAGGCCACCTCGGCCTCCATGCGGGCGAGGGCCGCGCCGAGGCAGTGATGGACACCGAAGCCGAACGCGAGGTGCCGGCGCGCATTGTCGCGGTGGATGTCGAAGCGGTGCGGGTCGGTGAAGACCGCCGGGTCGCGATTGGCGCCCACGATCATGAGCACGATCGTGTCGCGCTCGCCGAGCAGCGTGCCTCCGGGCAGGTCGATGGGTGCCAGTGCGGTGCGGAAGGTGTACTGCACCGGCGAGACGTAGCGCAGTGCTTCCTCGGTCACGGCGGGGATGAGGTCGTGGTTGGCGGCCACTTCGGCGAACTGGTCGCGATGCTCCATGAGGACCTGGGTGCCGGCGCCCAGCAGGTTGACCGTGGTTTCGAAGCCGGCGAGCAGGATGAACGACGCCGTGCCGACGATGTCGCGGTCGGTGAGGATCTCGCCGTCGAGCTCGACCTGGGCGAGAGTGGACAACAGGTCGTCCTCGGGTGAGCGGCGGCGCTGATCGAGCAGGCGCGAGAGGTAGGCGGTGAGCTGCGCGGACGCGGCATCCATCGAGCGCGCATGGCCGAGGCTGCGCGGGCGGTCCAGGCCCTCGGCGAGGGTGTTGCCCCAGGCGGTGAAGGTGTCGCGATCGTCAAAGGGGACGCCGAGGATCTCGCAGATGACCGCCATGGGCAGCGGCGAGGCCCAGTCGCGCACGAGGTCGACGGGCCGGTCGCTCGGCAGCGCGTCGACGAGTTGCTCGGCGACCCGGTCGGCGGCGTCCCGCCACGACTGCATCACGCGGTGGGTGAAGGCGGGCTGCACGAGCCGGCGGATGCGGGTGTGGTCGGCGCCGTCCTTGGTGATGATCGCGTCGAGTAGCGGATCGATGCGGTCGGCCGGGGGCATGGGGCCGAGGAGGATGGCCTCGAGGGGGTTGCGGGCCTCGGGTATGTCGGCGGACGCATCGGGGGACTTCAGCACCGTCGCACACACGTCGTAACTCGACGTGTAGAGCATGCCCCCGCGGCTGCGCACGACCGGCTCGGTGCGCAGGCTGTCGGCGAAGGCGACCAGGTCATCGCACGTCTCCAGGCGGCCGCCGGGATCGCCGAGGAGGGAGTAGGCGCGCGTGAGGGCCCAGAAGAGACCGAGGGAGGCTCCCACGTGCGCCTCGCGCTTGAGGTCCACCATCCCCCGATACTAGGCCGATCCACCCGGGCGCCCCTCCGTCGGGCGGAAGGGACCTAGGCGGGGAGCGTGCCGCGCACGATGCTGTCGGTCGAGTGCGCCGGATTGCCGTCGTAGGGCTCCGCCGAGATATCCACGACGGGGTAGTTGGCGAGTGAGACTCCCGCGGGCAGCGGCAGGACCGTGCTCTCGCCCGCGCCGAGCGTGCCGAGCGCGATCATCGACGAGGCGTCGGGAGCGAGCAGCCACACCTCGAAGTAGCCGTCGGTCGCGGGCAGGCCGCTCACGTCGACGGCGAGCATCTCTGAGCCGTCGACCACCTCGACGGTGGCCATGCCGGTGGCCGAGTAGTCCGCCAGCGGCTCGAGCGCGACGCTGGCCACGATCTCCGGGGGAGCAGAGCGCATGAGCGATGCGCCGACGACGCCACCGAGCACGACGCCGACCGCAGCAGCGAGCGCGATCCACGGCGCGGCGCGGCGACGCGAGCGCATCGGCACGAGGGTGCCCGAGTCGGCCGAGATCTCCTCGGCGATCGCGGCCCACACGTGATCGGGTGGCGTGATCAGCTCGTCATCGTCGAGGTCGCGGGCGACGTCGACGGTGGCGCGCATCGACTCCCAGTCGCGGCGACAGGTGTCGCACGTGACGAGGTGCATGGCGTCTTCCGCGCTCGGCTGTTCGCCGAGTGCGATGAGTGAGAGCGTCTGGGGCTCACAGTGCGCCACGGTCCACCTCCCATCGATGACGCAGGCGCTCCAGGGAGCGCCGGATATGGCTCTTCACTGTCCCGAGTGGGAGCTGGAGTCGCTCGGCGATCTCGGCGTGGGTGAGCTGGTCGTAGAAGGCCAGCCTCATGATCGTGCCGGGGGGTTCGCCGAGCCGGCTCAGCTCGTCGGCGACGAGGATACGGTCGATCGCCTCGTCGACGGGCGCATCCCCCGGATCCGCAGGCGGCGTGTCGGTCGGGTCAGCCTGGCGGGAGCGACGGTCGAGGTGGTCCGCAATGCGGCGGCGCGTGATGGTGAGCAGCCAGCCGGGCAGGCTCCCGCGCTCCGGGTCGAAGGTCGCCCGACCGCGCCAGGCGGAAACGAAGACCTCCTGCGTCACGTCGGCAGCCTCGTGCGAGTCGATGAGCACGCGCCGCGCGGTGGAATAGACGAGAGGGGACCAGCGCGCGTAGACCGCGGCGAAGGTCGGCTCCCCGCCGGTGGGGAAGGCCTCGGCGAGTCGGGCGTCGGCAGCGTCGGCCTCGAGGGCTGGATCGGCGGGCTCGGCCGGGTCGACCAGGGCCATGACCGGTCGGCCTCCCCTCCGCGCCGCACGCTCGATGTCGAGGAGCACGATGCTCGCGCCCTTCATCGAGTTTCCCCGAGATCATCCGCGCTGTCGACCGGGACCGCGGTCACGACGATGTTGTCGGTGTACTCCAGCGAGGCCGGGTCGAAGGGTCCACCGCACGTGATGAGGGTGAGCCGCTCGGGTCCGCTGCGACTGAAGAGCTCGCGTAGCGGCACGCGGTCCTTGTCGAACCTCTCGCGCGCGACGACCTGATAGGTCATCCGGCGGTCATCTGCTCGGGTGACCGTGACGGTGTCGCCGGGGTTGAGGGATCGCAGGTCGTAGAAGGCGCCCGCGCCCTGGTCGACGCCGTCGACGTGTCCGACGATGACGGTCGAGCCTTCACCGGAGCCGGGCTTGGCGCTGAAGCGGTACCAGCCCGAGCGGGCGACATCCACGGGCACCTCGACCTGGCCAGCGGCATCGAGGCCGACGACATCGACCGCGACGCGCACGTCGATCGCGGGGATGCGCAACTCGACGGGTCGCGGGGTGCGATCCGGGCGGGGGAGCTCGGTCGCGTCACGACGCTCGAGGGTGCGGTACGGCGTACCCGCGAGGGCAGGCGCGGCCGCCGAAGACGGCGCGTCGGGTGACGAGGGTGCGGTCTCGGCGACAGGGATGCTCGCCGACACAGCGGGGCGCGCGCCGACGGATTCCACGTGCATGCCCGACCCCGCCGTCGCGACTCCCACTGTGCCAGCGACCAGCGCGAGCGCGCCGGCGCCGAGCACGAGGAGTGCGGGGCGGGGTCGGGTCATGTCACGTCCTACTCAATCTGTCCGGATCAGCAGGTCAGTTGCGCGTCGCAGCGAGACGGGCGCCAGCGCCGACGACCGCGGCAGCGCCGAGCAGGGCGATGCCAAGGGCCCAGACGGGCAGCTCAGTGGTGGAGCCACCGCCCGCGGGGACGCCCTCGGGACCGGTGGACAGGTCGGTGATGAGCTGCGTGGCGAGGGCGAGGTTCTCCTGCTCTGCCGAGCCCCAGGCGTAGGCGATGGTGACGGTGCCCTCCTCGAGCATGATCGGCGCCGGGCCGAGCACGGTGGTGTCGGTGCCGGCGAGGTTGACCGAGGCCTCGTAGTCGCCCGCGGGGACGACGATGACGCCCTCATTGGGGTTGGTGACGTCGGAGAAGATCACGTCGCTGCCGGCCAACACGTCGACGGCGGGGGCGGCGGCGATGTGACGCACGATGAGGCGAGCCTCGCCTGCGGCAAGGGCGCTGATGTCATTGACGAAGACGTTGAGCGCAGGCGCGCCCTCGGCATCGAGGTTGGCGGTGACGGTCGCGTTGACGCCGCCGGGCACCTCGACCGCCTCGGCGATGAGCACGGGCTCAGCGTCGTCGGGGGTCTGGCCGTCGCCGAAGACAGCGAGGTCGTAGGTGCCGGCGGGGACCTCGACGGTCTCGAGCGTGCCGGGCGTGAAGTTGTCGATGAGCAGGTCGCCGTTGGCGAAGACATCGACGACGTCGGCGCCGGCGCCTTCGGGGATGGCGTGGAGCACGGACACGGTCGCCATGTCGGCGGCCTGGGCAGGCACGGCGGCCAGGCCCAGGGGCAGGGCAAGGGCAGCGGCGGCGATGCCGACGCGGCCGAGGGTGGGTCGGATCATGGTGTGCCTTCCGGTTGGGCGGTCGCGGTCGACCGTCACTGGGGGGTACTTCGGCCCCGTCAGCCCTCCTGGATGCACCCGGATGCGGGTTTTTTGGAAGGGTGGGGGAGTGACGGACGCGCGAGAGGCCGACGCCCTGCCGGGGATGTACGTCGAGGCCGCCCCCTGGTGGCCGCTCCTGTCACCCCCTGAGGAGTACGTCGAGGAGGCCGACCACCTCAGGGGGCTGCTGCGTAGCGCGCGGATCGACGTACGCACCGTGCTCGATCTCGGCAGCGGAGGCGGTCATCTCGCCTCGCACCTCACGCCCCATCTCGACGTCTGCCTGGTTGACCTGTCGCCGGCCATGCTCGAGGTCTCCCGCGGGCTCAATCCCGATGCCGAGCACATCTGCGCCGACATGCGCACGTGGCGCGGCGACCGGGAGTTCGATGCGGTGATCCTGCACGACGCCATCGACTACATGGCCACGCGCGAGGACCTCGCCGCGGCACTCGCGACCGCCTACGCGCACTGCCGCCCCGGTGGCGTCGTCGTTGCCCTGCCTGATCACACCCGCGAGACGTACGCCGCGACCACCGGGCACGGCGGCATCG
>VGBQ01000172.1 GCA_016870425.1 Actinomycetota bacterium
AGGCCATCCGTGCTGTCCTGCTGGATCCGGCCAATGCCGGGCTGGATGACCGTGCTGAGGCGCTCCTCTTCGCCGCTGCCCGCGGTGACCATGCAGCGCGGGTGATCAGGCCGGGGCTGGAGCGTGGCGAGATCGTCATCTCCGATCGCTTCCTCGACTCGTCCGTGGCCTATCAGGGCGTGGCGCGCGGACTCGGAGCCGAGCGAGTGGCTGAACTCAGCCTGTGGGCGACGGGCGGGTTGCTACCCGACCTCACGATCGTGCTTGATGTCGACCCCGCGCTCGGGCTGGCGCGGGTGGTCGGTCCTGACCGGCTCGAGTCCGAACCGCACGAGTGGCATGAGCGCGTCCGGCAGGCCTTCCTCGACATCGCGGCGGCGTTCCCGGAGCGATACCTCGTCCTCGATGGCTCCCGCCCGGCCGAGGACCTCGCCGTGGAGATCGCCTCCGTCGTGAGCGACCTGGTGGGCGACGCGTGACGCCGGCTCCGGTCTGGGAGTCGCTCATCGGGCAGGACGATGTGGTCGACGAGTTGTCGCGCGCGGCCGCCGATGACACGGCGATGACACACGCATGGCTCATCACCGGACCCCCGGGATCGGGGAGGTCCACGGCGGCCGTGGCCTTCGCTGCCGCGCTGCAGTGCCCGGAGCACGGCTGCGGCGTGTGCTCGGTGTGCATGACCGCGGTAGCAGGGTCGCATCCGGATGTGGACCTGGTGCGTTCGGAGACGCTCAGTTACGGCGTCGAGGATGCGCGCGAACTCGTCGCCGGTGCCTCTGTGGTGCCGGCCAGTGCGCCCTGGCACATCGTCGTCATCGAGGATGCCGACCGCCTCACGGAGCAAGCCGTCAACGTGCTTCTCAAGGTCTTGGAGGAGCCGCCACCCCATCTGGTGTGGCTGCTGTGCGCGCCGAGTCCCGAGGATGTGCTCGCAACCATACGGTCGCGCACTCGGTCGGTGCATTTGCGCACCCCATCGACGTCCGAGGTGGCTGAGGCGCTGCGGGACCGCTACGGCGTCGACCCTGCGATGGCGGCCTTCGCGGCCCGTGCCTCCCAGGGGCACATCGGGCGGGCTCGTGCGCTCGCGACCGACGAGGAGGCGCGCCGCCGTCGCCAGGACGTGCTGCGCATCCCCGACGGCCTGCGCGACCTGAGCTCGTGCTTCGTCGCCGGCGAGGAGCTCCTTGCCATGGCCACCGAGGATGCTGCGAGCATCACCGACCCTCTGGATGCCGCGGAGGAGGAGTCGCTCATGCGCGCCTACGGTCTCGGAGCCGAGGGCGTGACGAAGGCGCGACTCGACAAGCTCGCTGATCGTGCGGTGAAGGACCTGCGCAAGATGCAGGCAAGTCGGCGCAAGCGAGCGGTCCGTGATCAACTTGATCGAGCGCTGGTCGACCTGCTCACCTACTACCGCGATGTGCTCGTGCTCCAGCTCGATGCGGGAGTGCCCCTCGTCAATGACGAGATGCGCACACAGCTCACCCAGGAGGCTTCGTCCAGCACCGCCACCGACACGGGTCGACGCCTCGATGCGATCGAGCGCGGGCGCTTGGCGGTGCAGGCCAATGGCGCGCTGCCGCTGGTTCTGGAGAGCATGTTCGTGGAGGTCAAGGACCCGCTGGTGCGGGTCCGCTAAGTAGGTGACCGCTGGTGCGGGTCCGCTAGGAAGGTGACCCGCTGGTGCGGGTCCGCTAGGAAGGTGACCCGCTGGTGCGGGTCCGCCGCCCGGGTTAAGGCCCGCGCGATTCATCGCCTGGTGTCAGGGATTTGCTTTATCCGGGGCAGATTGCCGCGATAGTGCAAATCTCTAGCAGGGAGCCACGCTGGCGAGACAGAAGCCTCAGGAGTTGGCGGCGCGCTTGAGCCCGTGGGCGTAGGCGGCGAGCCCCTCGAGGGCGGGCGTCAGGACCTCGTCCGTGCCGCGAGCGATGTCGGGTGCGGCCAACAGGGTCGCGGATGCGGCGATGAGTCGTTCGTACGTCGTGCACCCCGTGGCGAGGCGTTCGCGGACCTCGACGGCCGCGGACGTGGCGGCCGCTTCGGCCTCGGTGCCCGCCATCTCCATGCGGATCCCGTGGAGCACGACGAGGCGATCGACGAGCGCATGGAGTTGCGGAGCCGCCTCGAGGTCAGCACGCCGTAGGTCGGCGCCGGCGTCGGGATGAAGCCGGTCGATCGCGGGAATCACCTGGGAGAGTTGCAGGCGCAGGGCCGTGAGTCGCTGGGCCTGCTCGGCACCGATGGCGTCGGCGGGCACAGCCGCGGGCGGCAGCGGCACGGCATCGACGCGCGGCGGCGGCGGTAGCTGCCCTCGCTTGCGGCGAGCCACCGTGGCGAGCACGCCGCCACCGGCTGCGAGGGCGACCCAGATCCATGCGGGACCGTAGACACCCGCGCTGGCCGACGTGCTCTCGATGACGATGTCCAAGACGCCCAGCGTGCCGGCGACGCCCGCGACCGCGACGCCCCCCGTGACCTCATTGTCGAGACGGCGCACCCGTCGCTGGTGGCGGCGGAGGGCGCGCTGCTGCTCGGCCAACTGGCGCCCGTGCTCAGCCTGCAGAGCGCGCGCCTGAGCGCTGGGTCGCTGGGCCCGAGCCTGGCGCCATGCGTCGACGACGTCCATCCCGCGGGAGATGCCCGCCTGCACGACGCGGGCGAACTGGTCGCGGTCGCTGGCCATGCACCCACGTTACGCCGCGTGCGCCCCGCATGGCATCCGCGCCCGATGCGCACGTAGCCTCCCGGGGTGGGTCCTCGTGCGCGTCTGCTGAGCAGCGCCTTGCTCCTGGGTGTCCTCACCGGGTGCACGACCCCGGTGGCCTCCCCGGCCGCATCGACCCCGGCACCGGGCCCACCCGCGGCGGAGCTGGCACGCTTCTACGACCAAAGACTTGTCTGGACCGACTGCGACGGTGCCGAGTGCGCCTCGCTGGTCGTGCCGGTCGACTACGCCGACCCCGACGGTCCGACGTTCGAGATCGCTGTTCTGCGCGCTCCATCGACGGCGGAGGCGCGTGGCTCACTCGTCGTGAATCCCGGGGGTCCCGGATCGAGCGGGCGCGACTATGCCCGGGCCGCGAGCGGCGTGGTGACCGACGCACTCCGGGATGCCTATGACGTCGTGGGCTTCGATCCGCGAGGCGTGGGCGCGTCCGCGCCCGTGGACTGCGCTGACGACGCGGAGTTCGATCTGCTCATCGCCACCGATGGCACCCCGGACACGCCAGCCGAGGTCGCCGAGATCGAGCGCGTCAGTGCTGTCTTGGAGTGCACGTCGTCGGTCGACGGACTCGTCGACCACCTGTCCACGGCTGATGCGGCACGCGATATGGACGTCCTGCGTGCGGCGCTCGGCGAGGAACGGCTGGACTATCTCGGCGTTTCCTACGGCACGCACCTCGGAGCGACGTACGCCGCACTCTTCCCGGACAGGGTCGGGCGCTTCGTGCTCGATGGCCCGCTGCCGCGCGATCTGGATGCCGAGGAACTGACGCTGGGTCAGGCACTCGGCTTCGAGGACTCCCTCCGACGATTCGTCGCCTACTGTGCGGCCGAGGGCGACTGCCCCCTGGGGGATGACCCTGATCCCGAGGTCGGCCTGGCTCGCCTGCGCGAGATCCTGGACGCGCTGGACACGCAGCCGGCGTCCACGGGAGACCCTGATCGGCCGCTGACCGAGGCAGCAGCCACCTACGCCATCCTCATGTCGCTCTACCGCGTGAGCGATAGGCCCCTACTGCGCGATGCCCTGGCATCCCTCGCGTCGGGGGACGGCACCCCTCTCCAACGACTGCTGGACGAACGCACAGGCCGGCAGGCCGACGGCACCTACCGCGACAACTCCTTCGATGCGTTCTACGCGGTCTCCTGCCGCGATCGGGCCGCGCCCGGCGACATCACCGCATCGGTAGACCGGTTGTCCTCGGCGGCGCCATTCCTCGGCGAGTACCTCGCGTGGGGCAATCTCCCCTGCGCCGGAATCGAAGTGACGGCACCGCCTCAGGCGCGCGGCGCCGCTCCAACGATCCTCGTCGTCGCGACGACGCATGATCCCGCGACACCCTTCGCCTGGGCCGATGCCCTGGTCGCTCAATTGGGTGACGCGGTCCTCCTCGTGCGCGAGGGTGATGGCCACACGGCCTATCGCGAAGGCTCGGTATGCATCGACGAGTCCATCGATGAGTTCTTCCTCGACGGTGCTCTGCCCGAGCCGGGTGCCGTCTGCGACTAGGGTCAACCCATGTCGTACGCCGCTCCGCACGGCCCGCAGGCGCCCGCCATCGACGTGCGCTCCGACACCGTCACGCATCCGACCCCCGCGATGCGCGCTGCCATGGCCGAGGCGCCGGTCGGGGACGACGTCTTCGGCGACGACCCCACGGTCCTCGCGCTGGAGGCGCGAGCTGCGGAGCTATTGGGCAAGGAGGCGGCGCTCTTTGTGCCCTCGGGGACCATGGGCAATCTGGTCAGCCTGATGGCCCACGTGCCGCGGGGCGGAGAGATCATCGCACCGGCCGAAGCGCACGTCTTCAATGACGAGGCCGCCAATTACGCCGTGGCCGTCGCTGCCGGCATGCGTCCGATCCCGGAGACGGCCGAGGGGGAGATGCCGGTAGACGCCGTGATCGGTGCGATCCAGGATGCGGGGGACCCGCACTGCCCGATCACGAGCCTGGTTGTCGTCGAGAACTGTCATGCCCACACGATGAGTCGGCCCATCACCCCGGACTATGTCGCGCGTCTTCGCGCCGCACTGCCCCCGAGCCTGCCGATCCATGTCGATGGCGCGCGCCTCTTCAATGCTGCGGTGGCCCTCGGCGTGACCCCCGCCGATCTCGTGAAGGACGCCGACTCGGCGACCTTCTGCCTGAGCAAGGGTCTGTGCGCCCCGGTCGGGAGCGTGGTCGTGGGATCCGCGGACTTCATCTGGCGGGCACGGCGGGCGCGCAAGCTGCTCGGAGGGGGCCTGCGCCAGGTCGGCATCCTGGCGGCCGCTGGGCTCGTGGCGCTGCAGGATGGCGCGGAGGGGACGGTCGATCGCCTCGCGGAGGATCATCGCCGCGCGCGCATGCTGGCGGAAGGCCTGGCTGCGCAGGACGGCATCATCTCGCCCGGGCACCTGGCACAGCCGCACGGCGCACGCCTCGACCCCGAGCGCGTGACGACCAACTTCGTGCTCTTCGCTGTCGAAGGCGGTGCAGAGCGGCGTGCGGCGTACCTCTCCGCCCTGCGTGAACGCGGGGTCGGGATGGTGGCCTATCCGCACGGTCAGGTCCGGGCC
>VGBQ01000173.1 GCA_016870425.1 Actinomycetota bacterium
TCCGCACCCCGCTTCGCCGCTTTGGCTGCCCCGGAGATGCGCAGGGCCTCGATGGCCTTGTCGATGTCGCCGCCGGACTCCTCCAGGGCCTTCTTGCACTCCATCATGCCCGCGCCCGTGAGGTCGCGAAGCTTCTTGACATCGGCTGCCGTGATTGTCGACATCCCTATCCCTCGGTCTCGATGACGGTGGTCGCGGTGGCGTCGGCCGAGCCACCGGCCAGGAGCTCCTGCTCCCACTCAGCCAGCGGCTCCTCGATGAGCATCTCGACGGCGTCGCCCTCACCCGCGGCAGCTCGGCCAGCGCGGGCGATCAGGCCCTCGGCCACGGCATCGGCGATCACGCGCGTGAGGAGAGTCACGCTGCGAATGGCGTCGTCATTGCCCGGGATCGGGAAGTCGATCTCGTCGGGGTCGCAATTGGTGTCGAGAACGGAGATCACCGGGATGCCCAACTTGCGAGCCTCACCCACGGCGATGTGCTCCTTGTTTGAGTCGATGACCCACACCGCGCTGGGCAGCTTGGCCATGTCGCGGATGCCGCCGAGGGTGCGATCGAGCTTGACCCGTTCCCGGTCGAGGACGAGGAGTTCCTTCTTGGTCATGCCGGCGGCCGCAGGATCGGTCTCAAGACCCTCGAGTTCCTTGAGACGCTGCAGCCTCTTGTGCACCGTGTTGAAGTTCGTGAGCATGCCACCGAGCCAGCGCTGGTTGACATAGGGCATGCCCACGCGGGTCGCCTGCTGAGCGATGGGCTCCTGTGCCTGCTTCTTCGTTCCGACGAAGAGCACGGTGCCACCGCGGGCCACCGTCTCCTTGACGAACTCGTAGGCACGGTCGATGTAGGACAGCGACTGCTGCAGATCGATGATGTAGATGCCATTGCGTTCCGTGAAGATGAATCGCTTCATCTTGGGGTTCCAGCGCCGGGTCTGGTGGCCGAAATGGACACCGCTCTCGAGCAACTGGCGCATCGTGACGACGGCCATGAGGCACTCCTTGGGCGCGCTCGGCTCGGCCGAACGCTGTCGGTTCGTCGCCGGCGCCGGTTGGCGTCGGCCCTGGCACCCGTGCGGACCATCCTGGCGAGCCAGGACCGACGGTCCTCCCCTGGTGGGGTGAGGTGCGCGATGTATCCGGGCGAACCCGGACCGGGGATGAGTGTACGGGGTCCGCAGGCATGACTTATCCCCAGCCCGGGGCCGAGGACTTCCCCGGCGGCGCCGAGACCGCCACTGTGCCCGGATGCCCATTCTCACGTCGATACTCCTGCCCATACTCGGCTCCCTCGCGCCACCCGTCGCCGCCGGGGTCCTCGTGGTCGCCGGCCCCACGGCCGCGGCTCCCTGGCAGCCGCCGGTGACCCCCGTCGTCGTCGAGCGGCCCTTCGCGGCGCCCGCCGACCCCTACGCCCCAGGCCACCGCGGTGTGGACCTCGCGGCCACTGCGGGTCAGACCGTGGTCGCGCCGGCACCGGGGGTCGTGCGCGTGGCCGGCCGGGTTGCCGGCAAGGCGGTCATCAGCATCGAGCACCCGCATCGCCTCAACGGGAGCACCGGTTGGCGCACGACATACGAGGGAGTGGCTGCCAGCGTCCACGTCAACCAGAGGGTCAGCGCCGGGGATTCCATCGGCGTGGTGGTTGCGCATCCCCACAGCCGCGGCATTCACTGGGGCTTGAAGAACGGACGCGTGTACGCCGATCCGCTTGCGCTGCTGCGTCGCCCGGTGGTCCTCAAGCCGCTGCGCAACTAGGCCCTCGGGTGCGCCTGCTCGTAGGTCTTGCGCAGCCGCTCGACCGAGACGTGAGTGTAGATCTGGGTCGTTGCCAGGCTCGCGTGACCGAGGATCTCCTGCACGGCGCGCAGATCCGCACCGCCCTCGAGCACATGCGTCGCCGAGGTGTGGCGCCAGCCGTGGGGGCCAATATCGGGTGCGCCCTCGACCGCACCTGCGGTGCGATGCACGACGGCGCGCACCGTCCGGGGGTCGATGCGTCCGCCTCGGGCACCGAGGAATGTCGCCGCACCACTGTGCGTGACTGCAAGGAGGGGGCGTCCCTCGTCGAGCCACGCACCGAGAACACGCTCTGCCGGGATCCCGAACGGCACGGTGCGCTCACGACCGCCCTTGCCCAGCACCCGCAGGGTGCGCCGGCCTCTGTCGATGTCGTCGACGTCGAGACCGACGAGCTCACCCACACGGATGCCCGTCGCGTAGAGAACTTCAAGGATCGCCAGGTCGCGCAGGCCGATGGGCGAGTCCGCAGCATCCGCAGCGGCCTCGAGGACCGCCGCGGCTTGATCGGCGGTGAGCACCGGGGGCAGATGGTGCGCCCGCTTGGGCGAGGCGAGGCGGGCACCGACGTCGGCTGCGATCACTTCGCGATCATGCGCCCACTCCGCGAAGACCCGGGCGCTGGCGGCGCGTCGCGCGAGGGTGCTCCGCGAAAGCCCGCGCCGCTCCTGATCCGCGAGCCACGCTCGCAGGCCGATAAGGGACAGGTCCGCGACCGACCTCGTGCCGCGCAGCCGCGAGAAGTCGGCGAGGGATTCGAGATCACCCGCATACGCCCGGACCGTGTGCTCACTGCGTCCGAGTTCCAGGCGCAGGTGGTCGCCGAATCGTGCGATCACCCGATCCCAGTCGTCACGGGGATCCTCCCGGGGCGCAGCCATCCCCCCATGCTGACGGGTCCCGGAGGGCTGGGCGCGCAGCGACTCACGCCCCGCTGCGCGCCCAGCCCTCCCCCGCTCGCCGAACCAGGCCGAGAGCGTCGAGGATGCCGAGAGCCGCCATGGCCTCCGCGAGGCCCAGGCCGGCAAGCCGAGCGATGTTCGCCAAGGGGGCGGGCCTGCGCGCCGGGACCGCGTCCAGGACTCGCTGCTCCCGCCAGCCCAGGGCATCCGCCTGCGTGGCGGGGCCCTGGTCCTCGAGCAGGAGACGACCCTCCACGAGCGCCAGCACCTCGCGCGGCGACGCCACCAGCTGGGCGGTGTCCTCTCGGATGACCGCGTGGCAGCCCGCGGACATCGGCGAGGTGACCGGCCCGGGAAACGCCATGACCACGCGGTTGAGCGCGGCCGCTTCTCGCACGGTCGAGCGACCCCCAGAACGCACCGCCGCCTCGACCAGCACGGTCCCGCGGCTCAGGGCCGCGATCAGACGATTGCGGGTGAGGAAGCGATGGCGCATCGCCGCCCCGCCCAGGGGGGACTCACTCACGAGCACACCCGACTCTCGGATCCGTGCGAGCAGGTCCGCATGGGACCGGGGATACGGCACGTCGACGCCTCCGGCCAGCACACATGCCGTCGCACCCGACGCCGCCAGGGCGCCTCGGTGTGCCGCGGCATCGATGCCGAATGCTCCTCCGGAGACAGTCAGCCATCCGCACTCGGCAAGGTGCGCGCCCAACTCCCGCGCGATTGCCTCGCCGTACGCCGTCGCCGAGCGAGCGCCAACGACCGACAGCGAACGCAGCGCTAGCAGCCGCAGGTGTCCGGCACCGGTAACCCACAGGCCGAGGGGCGCAGCATCGTGGAGGTCGTCAAGTTGCGATGGCCATTCGGGGTCGCCCGGCACGACGTAACGCGCACCGATCCGCTCTGCCTGCGCCAGTGCGGGCTCGATCCAGCGTTGCACGGCGTCGTCGTAGGTTGTGCCGGCCGCGACGCGTCCGGCGATCCCTGTCGTGGCTGGCAAAGGGGACCGCCCCGCGAGGATCTCAGCAACGACGTACTCCACCCCCCGCGCACGCACGCGCGCGCCCAGCGACCGGTCACCTGCCTCGCACCACTGCCCGAGGAGCATGCGCCCCATGCGCTCCTGGTCGGTGGCCGACACAGCGGTCAGGCCGCCCATGCCAGGCCTCCCCCACGCAGGACCATGGCTTCGGCCACGTCGTCGCTGCCCGGGCATGCGGCCCCGCGCAGGTCGGCAAGGGTCCATGCCACGCGAAGGACGCGATCGGCCCCGCGCATGCTTAGGGCGCCACGTGCGAACGCCGTGCGCAGGAGCGCCGCACCAGCATCGTCGGGAGGGTGGCGCTCACGGAGGAAGGCTCCCGGCGCCGCCGCATTGACCTGCCAGGGCACCCCCTCGGCGGCCCATCGCGCAGCCGATCGCGCACGCGCATGCGCCACCCTCTCGGCGACCGTGGCCGTCGACTCCCCCCGTTCCCCGATCTGGGCGAGACGGGGCCGCTCGAGGACAACCCGCAGGTCGATGCGGTCCATGATGGGCCCGGACATCTTCGCGGAGTAGCGCCGGCGCTCCATCGGCGAGCATGCGCACGAGGAATCCATGCCGATGCCCTTGCCGCACGGGCAGGGATTGGCCGCGATGACGAGGGCGAAGTGCGCAGGGAGCACACCGGAGATATCCGCTCGAGCGATGCGCACCTCACCGCTCTCCAGAGGTTGGCGCAGGGCATCGAGCACGGACCGCGCAAACTCCGGTGCCTCGTCGAGGAAGAGGACACCGCGGTGGGCCAGAGTCGCGGCACCGATGCGCAGGCGCCCCGCCTGACCACCGCCGACGATTGCCGTCATGGAAGCCGAATGGTGCGGGGCCTGGAAAGGCACACTGCGCACGAGCCCGCGCGGGTCCAGGCCCGCTGCCGACTGGATAGCCGTCACCTCAAGTGCCGTCGGGTCATCCAGGGCCGGAATCAGGCCGGGCAGACGCTCAGCCAACAGGGTCTTGCCTACGCCCGGAACGCCGATCATCGCGAGGTGATGGCCGCCCGCAGCCGCGACCTCGAGTGCGCGGCGGGCCTCCGCCTGTCCGCGCACGTCCCCGAGATCCGCGGTCCCGCGGTCGGTGACGGTCGCCGACTCCTCGGGCAGGTCTGGCACGGCTTCACCGCGTAGGACACCCACGAGGTGGGCCAGGTCGCGTACGCCGCCCGCGTCGACACCCGGGACAAGAGCGGCTTCGCCCACCGTCGCGGAGGGCACGAGGAGCCGCGCATCGTGGCCCTGCACGGCCAATGCGGCGGCAATCGCCCCGGGCACAGGGTGCACCCGCCCGTCCAGACCCAACTCCCCGAGGACGCAGGATCGAGCAGCTGCCTGCTCCGGGATCTGACGCGATGCCGCAAGGATTGCGACGGCAATTGCCGCGTCCAGCGCTGATCCCCGCTTGGGAAGGGACGCCGGAAGGAGAGCGACGGTCACACGTGTGCGCGGCCACTCCAGGCCGCTGTGCTCGATGGCGGCCCTGACGCGATCGCGCGACTCACTCACGGCGGTATCGG
>VGBQ01000174.1 GCA_016870425.1 Actinomycetota bacterium
CCGGTGTCCGGGTGCGGGTGCGGTTTTCCGGACGGCTGGTCGACGGCTTCGTTGTCGACCGGGTCGAGGAGAGCGAGCACGCTCGCCTCGCGCCGCTCCAGCGCGTCGTGTCGCCGGTCCCCACGCTGACCCCCGAGGTGCTGGAGCTCGCGCGCGCCGTGGCGGATCGCTACGCCGGCACCCTGCCCGACGTGCTGCGATCGGCCATCCCACCCCGGCACGCTCGGGCGGAGTCACAGGTGCTGGCGAACGATGTGGCGCCCTGCGCACTCCCCGACGGCGTTGAGTCGGCCGCCTGGGGCGACTACACCGGCGGGTCGGCGTTCGTCCAGCGTCTGGCAGCGGGGGAGCGGGGCTTGCGCGCAGTCTGGACGTCGGCGCCAGGCACGGGGGTGTCACCGGCCGGAGACTGGCCCCGGCTGATCGCGGGGACCGCCCTGGCAGCTGCCCACCACGGGGGCGTCGTCGTCGTGGTGCCCGACGCGCGCGACGTCGCGCGGGTCGCCTCGGCGCTCGATGCCGCGGGGGGTGCGGACGCCTACGCCTGCCTCACCGCGGACGCCGGTCCGCAACGCCGCTTCGCATCCTTCCTGCGCGTGCTCACCGGTCACGTCCCGATCGCCCTGGGGACACGGGCAGCGGCCTTCGCTCCCGTGGCTTCGCCAACCCTGCTCCTGCTGTGGGATGACGGCGACGAGAGCCTCGCCGAGCCGCATGCTCCGGGCTGGCATGCGCGCGAGGTCCTCGCTCTGCGCTCGCACCTCACGGGCGCGTCCTTGCTCGTCGGCGGCTACACCCGGACCGCAGAGACCCAGCAGTGGATCGCGACGTCCTGGGCCGCGCCGCTGACGCCGCAACGCAGCGCACTGCGCGCGGCGGCGCCGAGGGTCATCCCCGATGACGACGGCGCCCGCATCCCGAGACGCGCTTACGACGCCGCGCGCGATGCCCTGGCGCACGGCCCCGTCCTCGTGCAGGTCAGTCGCCGGGGCTACGTGCCCAGCCTTGCCTGCCAGCGCTGCCGTGAGCGTGCCGCGTGCCCCGCATGCGGTGGCCCACTCGCCCTGGGCGCTCTTGGCAGCGCACCTGTCTGCCGATGGTGCGGCACGCGTGTTGCTCCGTGGTCCTGCAGATCCTGCGGCGGCGACCGCCTGCGCGCAGTGGCCGTCGGCTCGTCACGCACCGCCGAGGAGCTCGGACGCGCATTCCCGGGAGTGCCGGTGGTCACATCGACCGGCGACAAGAGCGTGGCTGAGGTGGGCGCGGATCCCGCTCTTGTCGTGGCGACGACCGGCACGGAGCCGTGGGCCCTGGATGGTTACGCCGCCGTCCTGCTCCTCGACGCGGCCGCGCAGACGTCGCGCGGAGCCCTGCGCGCGGGGGAGGAGACCGCGCGGCGGTGGTTCGCGGCGGCGGCCCTGGCCCGTCCCGGTGCGCCCGTCGTCGTCACCGCCGACGCGGGTCTTCCCGTCGTCCAATCCCTCATCCGCTGGGATCCCGGTTGGTTGGCAGAGCGCGAGCTCGCCGAGCGCCGCGAGCTCGGGCTGCCCCCTGCCGTGCGCGTGGCCACGCTGACGGGCGACCCCGTCGCGGTTCGGGAGGCAGCGCAGGACATGCCCGTCACCGCTCGAGTGCTCGGTCCACTGCCCGTCGCGGGCAGCGAGGATGCGCGGGTCCTCGTGACAGTGGACAGGCGGCACGGTGGCGATCTGTCCCGGACCCTCAGCGCCATTGCAGCGACTCGCACGGCGCGCAAGGACCCGTTGCGACTGCACCTGGCCATTGACCCGCCAGACTGGGGCGGGGACTGATCACACGCGCGCATCGCACCTACACTGGTGGGAGTCCTGTCCGTCACCCGCAAGGAGTCGCCATGGCCGTGCAGCCGATCCGCCTCTTCGGCGATCCTGTGCTGCGCACCCCTGCCGATCCCGTCGACACCTTCGACAAGGAGTTGCGCAAGCTCGTCCAGGACCTCACCGACACCATGCGCGATGCGCCCGGCAGCGGCCTCGCCGCCCCTCAGATAGGCGTCTCCCTGCGTGTCTTCACCTGGTGGGTCGACGACGAGCTCGGTCACCTGTGCAACCCCGTCCTGGATCTCTCCGAAGACATCCAGGAGGGTGACGAGGGCTGCCTGTCCATCCCGGAGCTGGCATTTGACACTCGGCGGGCCCGTCGGGTCGTGGCCAAGGGCATGGACATGCATGGCGAGCCCGTGACGGTGGAGGGCAGCGATCTGCTGGCCCGGGCCCTGCAGCATGAGACCGACCACCTCGACGGGATTCTCTTCATCGACCGTCTCGATCCCGAGACGCGCAAGGAGGCCATGAAGGCCATCCGCGAGGCGGAGTGGTTCGGCGAGGCGGCCCCCGAGGTGCGGCTCAGTCCGCACACCGTCTCCGCCAAGTGGCTGTGACCGCATGCGCCTGGTCTTCGCCGGCACCCCAGACGTGGCTCTCCCGAGCCTCGATGCCCTAATCGCTTCGCGACACGACGTCGTCGCCGTCCTCACGCGACCGCCGGCCCCTGCCGGGCGGGGCCGCGCGCCGCGCCCCAGCCCCGTGCAGGTGCGTGCCGAGGAGTTGGGCCTGCCCGTCCTCGCGCCCGCCAGCTTGCGCGAGGCCGACGCGATCGCGTCGATAGCGGAGTTCGCGCCCGACTGCTGCCCCGTGGTCGCCTACGGCGCACTGCTGCCGCCGGAGGCGCTGGTCATCCCGGCGTACGGATGGATCAACCTGCACTTCTCGCTCCTGCCGCGGTGGCGCGGCGCGGCGCCCGTGCAGCACGCCATCCGCGCGGGTGACACCGAGACCGGGGCCACGACCTTCCGCATCGACGAGGGCCTCGACACCGGGCCGATCCTTCTGCAGGAGCTCACGGGCATTGGTGAGCACGACACGAGCGGCGCACTCGTCGAGCGCATGGCCGCGTCGGGGGCCGCGCTCCTCGTCGCCACGATCGATGGACTTGACGACGGCACGCTGATCGCGAGACCCCAGTCGCAGGATGGCGTCACGCTGGCGCCTCGCATCGACGCCGATGACGTCCGCATCGACTGGTCTGCGCCAGCCGCCGTCGTCGACCGGCTCATCCGCTCATCGACGCCGGCTCCCGGCGGCTGGACCACACTGCGTGGCGCACGCCTGCGCCTCGGGCCGGTGGAGGTCACCGACGTGACCGACCTCGCTCCAGGGGAGCTTCGCGCCGGCAAGCGCGACGTGCTCGTGGGCACCGGCTCGGCCGCCGTGCGCTTGGGCACGCTCATTGCCGAGGGCAAACGCCCCATGTCCGCAGCCGACTGGGTGCGCGGGCTGCGGTTGGAGCCCGGCGAGGCTTTCGCGTGACGAGCGAGACGCGCCCGCCCCGCAAGCGCAGCCGCGCGCCGCATGGCCGCAGGCGCACCGCCCGTGGCGCGGCGTACGACCTGCTCCATGCCGTGCACGTCGATGGCGCCTACGCCAACATCGCGATGCCAGAGATCCTCGCGCAGGCGAGCCTGTCGCCGCGCGATGCGGCACTCGCGACCGAGCTGGCCTACGGCACTCTGCGCTGGCAGGGCCTCTACGACGCGATTCTCGCCGAGTGCGTCGACCGCCCGCTGGGGGAGCTCGACGGCCGCCTGCTCGATGTGCTGCGCCTGGGCACCCACCAGATCGTCAACATGCGCGTCCCCGCGCATGCGGCGGTCGGCGAGACTGTCGAGTTGGCACGCGATGTCATCGGCGAGGGCCCTGCTCGGCTGGCGAATGCTGTCCTGCGTCGCGTTGTGGACGGGGGCGACCTCGAGGCCTGGCGGCAGCGGGTTGCCGTCGGCCCCGACGCGCTGGCCATTGCGACCTCGCATCCGCGATGGATCGTCACCGCCCTGCGCGAGGCCCTCGCGAGGCAGGGGGGCGCACCCCAATGGCCCGACCGGCCGGCGGAGCCGCCCCTGTCGGGCCAGCCCGGCGGGCCGGCGGAGCCGCCCCTGTCGGGCTCCGACGGTTTGCGCGCGCTACTCGATGCCGACAACGCTCCCGCGCGCCCCTCGCTCGTGGCGCGGCGTATGTCCGTCGATGAGCTCCTCGCCCTGCCGGGAGTCGAGCCCGGGCGCTGGTCGCCGCTGGCGGCCACCCTTGCCGAGGGGCGACCCGATGAACTCGCCGCCGTGCGCGATGGCCGAGTCGGCGTTCAAGACGAGGGCAGCCAGCTTGTCGCACTCGCGCTGGCCAATGCCCCGCTGTCCGGGTCGGATGCGATGTGGGTCGACCTTGCGGCGGGCCCCGGGGGCAAGGCTGCGCTCTTGTCTCGCTTCGCTCGGGAGCGCGGGGCCCAACTCACCTGCATTGAGCTCCACCCTCATCGAGCTGATCTCGTGCGCAAGGCACTGGGTCCGGGATCGCACGATGTGCGCGTCGGCGATGCGCGCGAGGCCCTGCCGCCCGACTGTGCCGACAGAGTGCTGCTCGATGCGCCATGCACGGGCATAGGAGCCCTGCGCCGACGGCCCGAGGCGCGGTGGCGACGATCGCCTGCGGACCTGGCGACGCTCGGCCCGCTCCAGCGCGGCCTGCTCAATGCGGCGATCGACGTTGCTCGTCCAGGTGGAGTCATCGCCTACTCCACATGCTCGCCGCACGTGGCCGAGACCGACCTGGTCGTGGAAGACGTGCTCCGCAAGCGGACCGACGTCGAGCTGATCGATGCGCGCCCGCTCCTGCCCGGTGTGCCCGACCTAGGTCCGGGGCCTGCACTCCGTCTGTGGCCGCACATTCACGGCACCGATGGGATGTTCCTGGCGATGCTCCGGCGCCGCTAGCATCCCGCAATGGCGCTCCGAGCGACTAATCCCCGCATCTCGACGTGGCTCATGGCGGCCACGTATGCCCTCGCCGGCCCAGGTATCGCGATTGGCATGTACACCGTCTTCCTTGACCCGCCGTCACTGACGTGGGCGGCGCTGCTGACGGTAGGTGGCGGAGGGATCCTGTCCTTCTTCCGGCACGCGGTGTTCCATCGCAGTGACGCGGCGCGCATGGGCTGGGACTACGGCACCACCAATGCCTTCCAGATCGAGACGGGCCTGGCCAATCTGGCCTGGGGACTCGTGGCGATCCTCGCGGTGGTCCTCGGGTGGGGAATCGTCGTGGAAGGCGCGACCTTCTTGGTGTTCGGCGTCTACATGATCGGCGCGGCCGTAGCCCAGGTGATCTACAAGCGGGGCATTCCGGTGGCCCTGCTCTCTGTG
>VGBQ01000175.1 GCA_016870425.1 Actinomycetota bacterium
CGAAGGACAGCCTGCCCGCCTCCGCGAGGATCGCGTCGGTGTCGGCGATCGCGCCGCGGGCGACGTTGACGAGCAGCGCGCCGTCGCGCATCCGCGCAAGGAAGCCGGCATCCACCATCCCTCGGGTGGAGTCCTCGAGCGGTACGGCGATCACGACAATGTCGGCTTGGCGGACGAGGTCGTCGAGATCCGCGCGGGCTCGCACACCTTCACGTGCCGTGCGACCGACCAGGATCACCTCGCACTCGAAGCCCTCGAGACGTCTCGCGAGCGCCTGGCCGATGCCTCCCGCACCCACGATGACCACTCGCTTGTCGGCGAGCGCGTCGTAGCGATCGTGGATGAAGTCCCCGGCCGGCATCGCCCGGGCCATGTCGTCGATGCGCCGCAGCCGGGAGAGGATCAGGCCCACCGCCAACTCGGCAGTGCTCGCGTCGTGCACTCCCGCCGCATTGCAGAGCGTCACGCCATCGGGCAGGTGCGCGAGCACATGCTCGAAACCCGCTGTCGGCAGCTGGCACACCTCGAGGTCGGGCATGAGGCGCATGGCCTCGAAGGCCCACTCCCCCGCCATGTAGGACGGCACGTAGAAGCGCGTGCCCTGCGGCGGAGCGGCAGGCTCGCCATCCCAGACGACGAGATCGTCACGGCCGACGTGGTCGGCGATCTCGCGCGGCAGGACGATCATGCGGCTACCCCACCACACGGACACCCCGGCGCAGCTCCCAGGTCGCGTGCTCCCGCCGGACATCGCATAGTGCAGGGGTGCGTCTCATCACTTTCGGACTCGTGTCGCTGGCCTCACTCGCCCTCACCGCCTGCGCCTCCGGCAGCCCAGTCGCGGGCCCGGTCCCCGCCACCCCGTCAACCGACCCACCTGCCGTGACGGTGGCCGCCGACCAGGCGACCGCTCTCATCACCCCCTGGGGCCTGGTTCGCCTGCCCGACGGTTCCGCGCTGGTGAGCGAGAGGGACACCGGTCGCATCGTGCAGGTGGCCGCCGATCGCTCAGTCAGCGAGGTCACGCGGATAGCCGAGACTGCTGCGAGCGGCGAAGGCGGTCTGATGGGCCTGGCCGTCGACCCCACGGGCACATGGCTGTACGCCTATGTCACAACGGCCGACGACAACCGCGTCGTCCGCCTCCGCCTGGACGACCCCGATGCTCCCCGCGAGGAGATCGTCACCGGCATCCCCAAGGCCGAGACCCACAACGGCGGCCGCATCGCCTTCGGTCCGGACGGCATGCTCTACGTCGCCACCGGCGATACCCGCGTCGACGACCTCGCCCAGGATCCGACGTCCCTCGCCGGCAAGATCCTGCGCGTCGATCCCGAGGGCGGCGTACCCGACGACAACCCCTTCCCCGGGTCACCCGTGTGGAGCCTGGGCCATCGCAATGTGCAGGGGCTCGCCTTCGACTCTCGGGGGCGCCTGTGGGCGACGGAGTTCGGGGAGAAGGACGCCGACGAGCTCAATCTCATCGAGGCGGGCGGCAACTACGGCTGGCCCCTCGTCGAGGGCACCGGCACCGATCCGGCCTACATCAATCCGCAGGCGCAGTGGACGCCCACCTCGCTCGCTTCCCCCAGCGGCCTCGCGATCATCGACGATGTCGCCTACGTCGCATCGCTGCGCGGCGAGGTGCTCTGGCAGGTGCCCCTCGTGGACGGCCGGGCCGGGGAGCCCATCGCCCTCGACCTGGGTGATCTCGGGCGACTGCGCACGGTCGAGGCGATGCCCGACGGCTCACTGTGGCTCATGACCTCCAACACCGACGGTCGCGGCGATCCGCGCGCCGGCGACGATCGCATCCTCGTGCTGAAGGTGGCGGCCTAGCTGTCGCTGACGCCGAGGCGCTCGAGCAGGAGCTCGCGCACCTTCCCTGCATCCGCTTGGCCGCGCGTCGCCTTCATGACGGCCCCCACGATCGCTCCCGCCGCCTGCACCTTGCCTCCGCGAATCTTCTCCGCGACGTCCGGCTGAGCAGCAAGCGCCTCGTCGATGGCCGCGAGCAGCGCTCCGTCATCCGACACGACGGCGAGACCACGAGCGGCGACGACCTCGTCCGGTGTGCCCTCCCCCGCGATCACGCCCTCGAAGACCTGACGCGCCAACTTGTCATTGAGCGCGCCCGACGCGATGAGCTCCTCGACGCGCGCGATATCGGCCGGAGCGACCGCGAGCGACCCGGGCTCCACACCGGACTCGTTGGCGATGCGGGTGAACTCACCCGCCCACCACTTGCGCGCGGCATCCGGTGCCACGCCGGCAGCGACCGACGCCTCGACGAGCTCGAGGACCCCAGCGTTGACGAGGGTGGCCATCTCGAAGTCGCCGATGCCCCACGCCTCCGCCAGTCGCGCGCGGTGCACGGAGGGCTGCTCGGGTAGGCCGCGCCGGAGTTCCTCGACCCACTCGCGGTCAGGGGCAATCGGCACCAGGTCGGGCTCGGGGAAGTATCGGTAGTCCTCCGCGTGCTCCTTGGAGCGTCCGGGCGTGGTGACGCCGGTGTCCTCGTGGAAGTGGCGCGTCTCCTGCACGACCCGGCCACCGGACTTCAGCACGCCCGCCTGGCGCTCGATCTCGGAGCGGACTGCGCGCTCGACAGAGCGAAGCGAGTTGACGTTCTTAGTCTCCGACCGCGTGCCCCACTCGGCACCGGGCAGGTTGAGGGAGACGTTGGCGTCGCAGCGCAGTGATCCCTCCTCCATCTTGACGTCGGAGACACCGAGTCCGCGCATGATGTCGCGGAGCTCGGTGACGTAGGCGCGCGCGACCTCGGGAGCCAGGGCACCCGTGCCGGTCACGGGCTTGGTGACGATCTCCACGAGGGGAATCCCCGCGCGGTTGTAGTCGACGAGGGAGTAGTCGGCACCGTGGATGCGCCCGGTCGCGCCGCCGGCATGCGTGAGCTTGCCGGTGTCCTCCTCCAGGTGGACGCGCTCGATGCCCACGCGCACGACCATCGGCCCGTCATCGGTGGGCACCGTGACATCGAGGTAGCCATCGACGCACAGCGGCTCGTCGTACTGGCTCACCTGGTAGTCCTTGGGCATGTCCGGATAGAAGTAGTTCTTGCGCGCCATGCGGCACCACTGCGCGATGGAGCAGTTGAGTGCCAGGCCGATGCGGATCGTGGACTCGATCGCCATGGCATTCATCACCGGCATGGACCCCGGAAGGCCCAGGCAGACCGGACACACCTGAGTGTTGGGCGGTGCACCGAAGGCCGTCGGGCACCCGCAGAAGATCTTGGACTCGGTGCCGAGCTCGACATGCACCTCCATGCCAATCACGGGCTCGAACTCGGCGACAGCCTCGGCGTAGGGAACGGGCGTGCTCACAGCGACGGCACCTCCTCGATGAGCAGGTGGCCCCATCGGTCGCGCAGCGCTCCCTCGAGCGCACCTCCGACGAGGTAGAGGCGGTCATCGGCCATAGGCGGTGCCATGACCTGCAGGCCCACGGGCAGGCCATCTTCGGGGGCTAGGCCGACGGGCAGAGACATCGCACAGTTGCCGGCCATGTTGACCGGGATGGTCGCGACGTCATTGAGGTACATCGCGAGTGGATCGTCGACCTTCTCGCCAATGCGGAAGGCGGTCGTGGGTGCGGTCGGCGACACGAGCACGTCGCACTGCGCGAAAGCGGCATCGAAGTCGCGCTGGATGAGCGTGCGCACCTTCTGCGCCTGGCCGTAGTAGGCGTCGTAGTAGCCGCTGGAGAGCGCATAGGTGCCGAGCATGATGCGGCGCTTCACCTCGGGGCCGAAGCCGGCCTCGCGCGTGAGCGACATGACCTCCTCGACGGACCGATCGCCGTCGTCGCCGACGCGCAGGCCGTAGCGCATGCCGTCGAAGCGGGCGAGGTTGGAGGAGCACTCGCTCGGCAGGATGAGGTAGTAGGCGCCGAGTGCGTAGTCGAAGTGCGGGCACGACACCTCGACCACCTCCGCACCGAGGTGCTCGAGGATCTCCACCGCTTCGCGGAAGCGCTGCTCGACGCCGGCCTGGTAGCCCTCGCCGGTGAGCTCGCGCACGAGGCCGATGCGCATGCCGCGCACGTCGGCGCGAGCGGCAGCCGCGACGACATCGGGCATGGGATCGGGGATCGAGGTGGAGTCCCGGGGGTCGTGGCCGCCGATGACGGAGTGCAGCAGCGCGGCGTCCATGACCGTCCGCGTGCACGGCCCCGCCTGGTCGAGGCTCGAGGCGAGCGCGACGAGGCCGTAGCGCGAGACGCCGCCGTAGGTCGGCTTGACGCCGACCGTGCCGGTGACCGCGGCGGGCTGGCGGATGGATCCGCCGGTGTCGGTGCCGATCGCGAGGGGCGCCTCGAAGGAGGCGATGGCCGCGGCCGATCCACCACCGGAGCCGCCGGGGATGCGGTCGAGATCCCAGGGATTGTGCGTCGGTCCGTACGCCGAGTGCTCGGTGGAGGACCCCATAGCGAACTCGTCCATGTTGGTCTTGCCGAGGATGGGAATCCCCGCGGCGCGAAGGCGCTCGACGACGGTGGCGTCGTAGGGCGGCCGCCAGCCCTCGAGGATGCGCGAGCCGCACGTGGTGGGCACGCCCTTCATCGCGAGGATGTCCTTGAGTGCGAGGGGTACGCCGGCGAGCGGGCCGAGGGGCTCGCCCGCCGCGCGGCTCGCATCGACCGCATCCGCCGTCGCCAGCGCTCCTTGGCCATCGACGTGCAGGAAGGCGTGGACGCGATCATCTACCTCGGCGATGCGGTCCAGGTGAGCCTGCGTCACCTCGCGCGCACTCACCTCTCCCTCGGCGATGGCCTCGGCGAGGGTCGCTGCGCTCTGTCGGATCAGGTCGCGCTCAAGGGGGGTGCTCACTCCTGCTCCTCGAGGATCCGCGGCACGCGGAAGCGGTCGTCCTCCACCGCCGGGGCGGCCGCGAGGGCGTCGGCCCGCGCCAGGCTCGGGCGAGCCTCGTCGGGCCGCGTGACGTTGACCAGCGGCACCGGGTGGGAGGTCGGCGGGATGTCGTCGGCGGCCACCTCGGAGACCCGCGCCACCGAGGTGAGGATGACATCGAGCTGCTCGGCGTAGTGATCGAGCTCGTCCTCGGCCAGGTCGAGGCGGGCGAGGCGGGCGAGGTGCGCGACCTCCGCGCGGGTGATCGCGGACATGGAGGGGAGTCTATTGACCGGGTTCACTCACTCGACGAGGCCCAGGCTCATTCGGGTGCCTCCGCTCTCGC
>VGBQ01000176.1 GCA_016870425.1 Actinomycetota bacterium
GCTCGTGCCATGAGGTCGGCGCCGATCTGGGTCTCCCAGCGCTGGCAGTAGGGGCACTGGTAGTCGACGTACACCTCCACCACCTTCGCCGAACCGGGGTCGCCAACGACCAGAGCACCCGATCGGTCTGCACCGGACGGCGTCGCCAGATCGCCGGCTGCCGGAGCCGCCTCCGCGGTGGGACCGGGGCTGGGCAGTGAGCCCGTCCCAGACGCACCAGCGTCGCCGGCGGACTCCCCTGGCACCCCGCGATCCTGGTTGAGCGCTGCGGTGAGGGACTCGACCTTCGCTTCCAGCGAGGACACCTGGGAGGCCAGCGTGACGATGCCGACCACAGACCAGACGGCGAGGATGACCACGAGCACCAGTCCCACGACCGCCAGCGCACGCACGACCCCAAGCTGGCGTCGCAATCGCCCGGTGCCCTGAGGGGCAGGCGGCAGCAGGGGCTCAGCCATGAGGCGAGACTACGGGGCGCTGCTCGGGCGGTCCGCCAGGTCCGATGCCGACAGGGGCTCGAACTTTGGGCGGATACGGCCGTCTATGGGCACTATCCGCCCAAAGTTCGAGGGCGGACACGGCGATGGGGCGGACCCCCTCGGATCCGCGCCCTACACGGCGATGGGGCGGACCCCCTCGGATCCGCCCCATCGCACAGGTACCGCTATCAGGCCCCGGAGCAGGGCTGGCTGTAGTCGTACGCAGCAGCCGTCGGGCCGACGTAGCCGGTGAGCAGCGTCTCGATGCCCAGCGCGGCGTCCTCGGACGGGATGTTGATCGACACCGAGCGATCGACATCGGCGGGTGGACCACCGACGAGCGAGTTGGGCAGTGCGCCCTCGTAGTCGACCTCGACGCCACCTTGCACAGCGGCGACGAGACCCTCGCGCGTGAGGTCTCCGCTGGCGGCGGCCTTCTCGAGGGCGGCCTTCAGCGGGTACTGCCACACCCATCCGTAGGTGTAGCCGTCGTTGGCCGGCAGTGCCCCCTCGCCGAGCTGTGCCTGCATCGCGTCCATCGCTGCCGACGGTGTCCCGAAGGTGCCGGTGGTGCCCACATTGGTGTAGGACGCGACCAGCGCGGGTGCGGCCGCCGTCTGCAGGAGAAGCGGATTCCACGTGGGTGCCGCTCCGAGGAACTGGCCCTTGAAGCCGGAGGCCACGGCCTTGCCGATCACCTCTGCGACCTCGCCCGGGCCGACCCCGACGGCCACGACGTCGGCGCCCGACTCGAGGATGGCCGACACGGCTGCATCCTGGTTGCCAGCGACCGCGTTGGGGGCCGTCTCGACGATGCCCGCGAACTCGACCCCGTTAGCGGCGGCCCAGGCCTCAGCACCCGCCGCGTAGTCACCGCCGTAATCGCCGGGGTAGCCGACCGCGACGAGCTTCTTGATCGGAGCCTTGTTCTCCACCCACCAGTCGAGGCCGCCCATGGCGGCGATGCAGTACGACGACCCCGACTCGAGGAGGACACCGCCATCCGTCTCGGGGAACTGCCAGCCGGACCACCACGATGCCGGCACGCCGATCACACTGTCGGCCTCCATGTCGCCGAGGATGGCCTGAGTCTGCGGTGTGCCGAGCGTCTGGGCGAGCGCGAGGATGTTGGGCTCGATCGCGCGGTATTCCTGGCTGTGCACAGCCGGGTCGTACTTGTTGTCGCGGGTGTTGGCGGCCATGTTGACGTCGAAGCCGGAGATGCCACCCTGCTGGTTGACATAGGTCCAGAAGTCCTGCTGCCCCGTGACCACCTGGGTCGCGAGCGGGGCGAAGGGGCCCTCGGTGAGGTCAGAGAGCACACCGAGGTAGATGCATCCGTTATCCGGGTTGATCGCCTCGGGGCACGGCTCCTCCGTCACACCCACGTCAAAGACGATGCCGTCGCGGGGTGAGGTGCCACCCTCTGACGACGCCGCCTGGGTAGGAGTCGCGTCACCGCCCCCGCTGCTGCACCCCACGAGCACCAGGGCAGCCGCCCCCGCGCCCGCGAGGACCTTCGCCATGCGCTTCGACACCACTGGATCCTCCTTGGTCCTCGGCTTCGCGTCCGCCGCCTCGGGCGACGTGAACGCTCCTGGTCGCACACTCTGTCAAAGAATTGGGGGGTCCGCCAGGAAAGTCGCCTCACGGCGCACTGAATCCTTGGCATGATGGCTGGGCATCAGGGCGGTCCGGCAGCGCCGCCCCTGTTCGGCCACGCGGCCAGAGGAGGAGAGGCGCCTGGTGCTCGCCGTAGAGAACCTTGAGGTGGTCTACGAGGACGTGATCTTAGTCCTCAAGGGGGTGAGCCTTCAGGTCCCGGAGGGCACCATCGTGGCCCTCCTCGGTCCCAATGGCGCCGGCAAGACCACCGTGATCCGGGCCATGACGGGGCTCCTGGACGTCCACCGCGGACGCATCTCCAAGGGACGCGTCACCCTCGACGGCAAGGACCTCAGCGGGCTGCCCGCGCCCAAGATCGTCGAAGCCGGCGTGGGCCAGGTGATGGAGGGACGCCGGATCTTCCGGGAGTTCACCGTCGAGGAAAACCTCAAGGCGGGAGGCCACACGGCATCCCGGGCGGACATCGCCGCCGGCCTTGATCGCGCCTACTCCATGTTCCCCGTGCTCGCCGAGCGCCGGAAGCAGACCGCGGGCTACCTCTCCGGAGGAGAGCAGCAGATGCTCGCCATCGGCAGGGCCCTTATGTCCAAGCCGCGCTATCTGCTGCTCGACGAGCCCTCCCTCGGTGTCGCACCGAAGATCGTCCAGCAGTTGCGCGATCTCATCGTCCAGATCAAGGAATCCGGCACCTCTGTGCTGCTCGTCGAGCAGAACGCGTCCATGGCCTTATCGATTGCCGATCACGGCTACGTCTTGGAGACGGGCCGCCTGGTCATGGACAAGCCCGCGGCCCAACTCCGCGAGGACGACGATATCCGCGAGTTCTACCTCGGCCTGCGCGGCGACGAGCGCGGATCCCTGCGCGATGTCAAGCAGTACCGGCGACGGAAGCGGTGGTTGAGTTGAGCACGGACGTCCTCCTCAGTGCCGAGGGCATCTCGCTGTCCTTCGGGGGCACTCAGGCGATTCGCGATGTGAGCTTCGATGTGCGCACCGGGGAGCTCTTCGCCATCATCGGGCCTAACGGCGCCGGCAAGACGTCCATCTTCAACTGTATCTCCGGGGTCTACCACCCGCAGCAGGGCTCCATCACCTTCCGCGGCGACAACCTGGTGGGACAGCCTCCCGAGGACATCGCACGCCTCGGAGTCGCCCGGATGTTCCAGAACATCGAGCTCTTCGACAACCTCACGGTGCTCGACAACCTCATGCTCGGCCGAGCACTGCACATGGATTATTCCGTCGCCTCGGCTTTCCTCTTCAGTCGCAAGGCCAAGCGACAGGAGGTGGCCAACCGCGAAGTGGTCGAGCGCCTGATTGAATTCCTCGACATCGAGAGCCACCGGAGTTTCCCCGTGGGGATGCTGCCCTACGGCGTCAAGAAGCGCGTGGAGCTCGGCCGTGCTCTCGCCATGGATCCGACCCTCCTGCTCCTCGATGAGCCCGTGGCCGGCATGAATGTCGAGGAGACCGAGGACATGGCCCGCTTCATCCTCGATGTCCGGGCCGAGATGGGCGTCACGATGATCCTCGTCGAGCACGACATGGGCCTGGTCATGGACCTCGCCGATCGCGTGCTGGTGCTCGACTTCGGTGAGCGCATCGCCCTGGGCAGCCCGGCTGAAGTGCAGGCCGACCCCAACGTGATCCGCGCCTACCTCGGCGAAGAGCTCACCGACACAGGGGAGGAGATCCGATGACCGCGGTGGCCGAGCCGATCACCGGCACCTGGACGCTCGTCAGCACGGTCCAAGGACGCGCCCGGACGATGCCCGATGGCGTCGCCATGCGTGCCAAGCGCCTCGGCATCTGGCGAGACATCACCTGGGCCGAGTACGCCGAGCAGGTGAGCCTCGTCGGGCACGCCCTCCTGTCGCTGGGCATCGAGCCGGGCGATCGCGTCGCTATCCACTCGGAGAACAGGCCTGAGTGGCTCTTCGGCGACTTGGGCACCAATGCTGTCCGGGGCATCACCGTCGGGCTATATCCGACGAATCCGGCCCCCGAGGTGGCCTACCTCCTCGCCGACTCCGGAGCGCGGGTGCTCATCGCGGAGGACCAGGAGCAGGTCGACAAGGCGCTGCTCATCGAGGCTCAGTGCCCCGCACTCGAACGGATCGTCTACCTCGACCCGCGCGGAGTCGCCACGATCGACCACCCGAAGCTCATGAGCTGGGATGAGTTCATCGCCCGCGGTCACGCGCACCGCGAGGCCGACCCGAGGGCACTGGACCGGGTGGCCGAGCAGGCGGAGCCCGGCGACATCGTGACGCTGGTCTACACCTCCGGCACGACGGGACCGCCCAAGGGCGCCATGCTGTCCAACGCCAATGTGGAGTTCGCGAGCGGAGTGATCGTCGATGGCGGCGGCCTCTACGACCCTCCCCCCAATCCCAGCGACGTCATCCTGTCCTATCTCCCCCTGTGCCACGTCGCCGAGCGCGCCGTCACGACCTGGACCAACGCCGTCTCCGGTGCCGTGGTGCATTTCGCCGAGTCAATCGACACCGTCACGGTCAATATCCGCGAGGTCCAGCCGACGCTCTTCTTCGCCGTACCACGCATCTGGGAGAAGCTCAAGGCCGCGGTCGAGGTGCGCATGGCAGCGGCCTCGCGCATCAAGAAGCTCAACTACGGCGTGTGGATGAAGGTCGGTCAGGGCATTGCCACGTCGATGCTCGCGAACGGCGGCAAGCACACGCTGTGGAGCCGCATCCGCTATGGCATCGGCTATGTCTTCCTCTATCGCGCCCTGCGCGAGCGCCTGGGACTCCGCCGTGTGCGCGCGGCCGCCTCTGCTGCGGCGCCGATCTCGCCCGAGGTGCTCTTCTTCTTCTTCACGATGGGCGTGGTGATCAACGAGCTCTACGGGATGACGGAGAACAGCGCCGTAGCGACGAGCAATCGTCGCGGGCGCATCAAGCTCGGCACCGTGGGCGAGCCTCACCCGGGGGTGGAGGTCATCCTCGCCGACGGGACCGGCGAGATCCTCACCCGGCACCCGGGCACCTTTGCCGGCTACTGGGGCAGACCGGATGCCACGGCTGAGACGGTCGATGCCGAAGGGTGGCTGCACACCGGCGATGTCGGCGAGTGGATCGACGGCACG
>VGBQ01000177.1 GCA_016870425.1 Actinomycetota bacterium
GTGGGTGCCGGTGACCGGTGGGGTGCTGGCTCTGGGGGCGGTGATCCTGGTGGGCTCGCAGATTGGCCTGACGAATCAGGTGCAGTCGATCTCCTCGCAGGAGCAGGCGCTGGACTTCATCGCCAACCCGATGACTCCGTGCGTGCTGCGGGTGCAGGTGACCCAGCAGGTGATCCAGCAGTTGCCGGCGGAGGTGAGCGTGCCCGCCACCTTGCAGGCGACGGACCTGGACCGGCGCTGCCCCCCGATGATCAACTTCGCCTCGGACGTGCTCGTGCAGCAACAGCGCTTCGAAGAGGCCAACTCGTATACGGCCGACGGCGTGGAGTTTGACCCGCTGTTTGACCTGGCGTGGGTGCTGCGGGCTCGCTACTACCTCGGGACCGGGGACATCCCTGCGGCGGAGGCTGCCGCGGAGGAAGCCAAGCGGGTGCAGGCGCTGTATCCCGAGGGGTCGGCCGATCCGGCGCTGGTTGAGACCCTGGTCAATGATGTTGAGCTGGCTAAGGAGCAGGCGGGTTAGTTGAGCTCAATTGCACTTCCCCTAGCAGAACTACGTCTGTAGGGCAGTCCACGTGATGGGTCCGACCTGCCCGTCGTCCACGACACCGACCAGGCGCTGGAGTTGCTGGACCCCAGCGATGGTCAGAGGGCCATACTGGCCGTCGATGGGCCACGCGTAGCGGACGAACTCGCTCGCCGCATCCGTGCGGCCTGCTTGCATGAATTCCTGATAAGGGGTGGGGTCGACGGCACCGTCTGGCACTACGGTCGGAATGAACGTCTCGCATTTGGCTCGCCCGCGGGCTCCGGAATCTGGGCCTGATCCTCATCGGCGCTTGGGACTATCCCTGCAGCGAGTTGAGGCGGTCTGGATAGGTGACATTCTCCGTTGGTCCCGCAAGGAACGCTCCAAAGTGACCTGGTCGGCCTAGATCACCGGATCCGAAGGGGCACGGTTGTCCGCCGTAGCGATCGATTGATAACCAACCTCGGCGGTGCAATTCCCATGAGTCTTTGAGTTGGGCGGTCCACATGTTTGTGAGGAATCCAGTCAGATTCCTGGCCGTGGCGTCGGCCGCTTGCTGCGTTGCCGGGCTCGTCACCTTCCCCGCGATGACTCAGCCCGTGGCCGCCGCACCCCCTGTGACGATCGTGGCGGAGTTCCCGCTACCGGGGGCCGGAACCGGTGGCAATCGACCTATCACGGTGGCTGGCGCGACTGTCTTCACCGCAGACAGCGCCAATATCTACGCGATGGACGTGGATCGACTCGCGCTCGACGACACCATCCCTCTGCCCGCAGGCCTGTCCTCGCCTGCGGCTGCCATGACCCTCGATGACACCGCGTTCTTCGCCTACGGATCACGGGACCTCGTAGCAATCAACAGCGTGACCAGTGCGGTCACCGTCATCGAGAACGTTTGCGGCACGGGAGGGACGATCACTCCGTGGCTGAACACGCACGCAGGCAAGGTCTACGTCGGCTGCGACACGGCCAACTACGTGACTCGTGTCGACGCGGCGACTCTCACCGTCGACGATAGCTTCGCCACAGGCACTCAGAACAAGGGCATCGCCTTCGTCGGGACTTTTGCCTACGTGGCAAATGACGGCTCAAACTCGGTCACACCGGTCGACCTGACCACAGATCCGCCTACGCCGGGTGCAGCCATTCCCGTCGGATCTCGGCCTCACGGCATCGCCTCTTTCGACGACACGCTCTTCGTGACGAACTTCAGCTCCAATAGCGTGTCAATTATCAGGACAAACCCGGCGCCAGCGGCCGTCACGGCCACGCCTTCCATCACAACAGGCGCCCTTGGTCCCACGTTCATCGTCCCCTGCGGGACCGGCATGTATGTCGCTGGTCGTGGATCGAACAGTACGACGGTTTCAGTGAATCCTGTGACCGGAGCGACCACAAACATCCTCAATTCGGTTTCTGATCCTCACCGGGCAGGAGCAGATCAGGGGTACCTCTACATTCTGAGCCTCAACGGTCGCGGAGTTAGCATCATCGACTGCTCTACACGCACATTGGCACAAAGCCTCACCCTGAGTGCCCCTGGTGATTGGGGCAACTACATCGCCTTCAGCCCCTACCGCGCGTTCGTGACGACCATCAACGGATACCTCGCCATCATCCAGACGAGCCCAGTCACCGCCCCCGGCGCACCGACCTCGCCGATCGCTACCGCCGGCGACACCCAGGCGACGATTTCCTGGAGCCGCCCATCAAGCACCGGTGGCAGTGCACTCACGGGCTACCGCATCGAGTGGTCGGACAACTCCAGCGTCGGACCTTGGGACGACTCAGTCGTTGTCGGCGATGTCACCACAAGCACCGTCACCGGACTCGCCAACGGGAGCACGTACTGGTTCCGAGTGGCAGCCATTAACGCCGTGGGCACCGGCGCTGACTCGGCGAGCACCTCGGCCGTGACCCCCGCCGCGCCTCCCGGCCCTAATCCGCCGGCACCTGCGGTCCCTGCCTCAGCTCCACAGGATGTCGTTGCCATCGCGGGTGATGCGTCGGCGTCGGTGTCGTGGTCGGCTCCGGCGTCGTCGGGGTCGTTTGCGGTGTCGAACTATCTGGTGACGTCGTCTCCTAGTGGGCGGACGTGTCTGACGGCCTCGCTGTCGTGCTCGGTGGCTGACTTGTCGAATGGCACGGCGTACACCTTCACGGTGAAGGCGTTGACTGGCGCTGGCTGGTCGGCGGCCTCAGACCCGTCGAATGCGGTGACCCCTGTCGCTGCTCCCAAGCCGTCGATCACGATCACGGGCTTGCGCGCCGGTGATCGGATCGCGGTCAGCGGCACCACGACCGGCTTTGGCATGGGCGGGGAGTTGAAGCCGTGGATCCGCCCGACAGGCAAGGACTCCTTCACCCAGGGAGTCGCGACGATCCTGGTGGGCATGGGCGGCACCTTCGAGTGGGGCCGGCGAGCGGGCAAGCAGGTCAGCGTCTACGTCGCCACTCCGGACGGTTCGGTGCGGTCGAACACCGTGACTATCCGGGGCCGCTGATCCTGGTCCACTCGGGCGGAATGAGCCCCTCGATGGTCGGGCCGTTGGCGAACCAGGGGTCGGGCGCGATGACCGGCGTGCCCTTGGCGGCCATCCAGGCTCCCCACCAACTGAAGGTGGAGTTGGCGATGACGACGGCGGCCGCATGACTGATGGCCAGCATCTCCGTGGCCGGGCCGTCGGGCGATGTGACGGGCTCGGCGTCGGCGGCGTACCGACCGAGTGCTAAGCGCGCGATCTCCGGCTCGTCGGAGAAGAGCCAGAGGGGACCGTCGGTGCCCTCGCTTCGCAGTCGCTCGATCGCCGGCTCGTAGTACGCGGGCCCGAGAAGTCCGAACTCACTCACCTTCGCGTAGTCGCCGCGCCGGACGTGCACAGCCAGCGGTCGCTCCTGCTGTGCGCGCTCGCTGATCTCCTCGAGCCAGGTGCTGGGCTGCTTGAGAGTCGGCCGGTGCGGGTAGCCACTATCGACGGCGTTCTGCACGGTTCGCCACGACTGGAAGTAGCCGCGCAGTCGAGTGCCGGGAGGTTGCTGCAGCAGCGTCGGATCATGGCCGACGCCGGGGGCTTCATGAATGCGCATCGGCTTGCGCAGCACGGGGATATCGCGCAGGGCCTTGGCGACAGCGCGACCGGGAATGGTGCCGGGGGCGGAGAGTCTGGCCTTGAGGCTGTTGTTCGGTATCCACTCGCCGGGCAGGTCAAAGCGCAGGATTTCGATGCCGTGGTCGGTGATGCCGTGGCGCGTCCACGAAGTATCGAGGCGCAGAGTCGTCTTGTGACGTGCCGCGAGTGCGGCGCCGGCGTAGTAGCCGAAGAGTTGGTTGCCCAGGCCGCCGATCAGTCGCACGGTTATCGGCTGAGCCATGGGACGAGGGTATTGCCTGTGGACGGCACCGGTCGGATTCTCGGGGCTTGGCGTGAAGATGCGGGAGTGGGTGACTTCCCCAGTAGGTCCGCGAGTCATTGCTCAGGCTGCTTCAGCGCGAGCCCCTGGGCTATCGCATCATGCGATCGAGGGGTAGCCACAGGACTCTTGCTGCAGAAGGCCGCCCAAGCATCCTCTTCGTTTTCCATGGTTCGAGGAGCCTGCCTGGCTGGATGGTCAGGCGTGTCTTGACTCAGCAGGTCGGACGGACGGATGCTGAAGCCCTGCGGCTCGTTAAGGAGGGGTGACGATGCAGTCGGTCACCGTGTTCTACCGGCTCCAGGGTGGCTATTGGGGTGCGGAGTGCCCGCAGGTGCCACAGCTTGTCGCGGGGGACGCCTCTCTCACGGACCTCGTGGGCTTGGTGCACACAGCCCTTCGTGACTTCACGGGCATGGCGGACCTCGAGATCACGGATGTCATCGAGGAGTCTGCGGGAATCGGCTGACGACCTGTGCCTGCCCGGCACATGGCACGCTTGACCCTGTGAAGGTCCTCCACGTCATCGCCAGGGTCAACCTGGGTGGCACCGCTCGCTGGTTGGAGACCCTCACGGCCGAGCAGGTGGCGGCCGGCCAGGAGGTCGTGGTCGCCACCGGCCACGTCCAGGGCGATGAGATCGAGGATCCCGGGGCGGCCACCATGCCGCTCGTCCGCCTCGACCGGCTCGGCCGGGCCGTCTCCCCGTTCGACGATCTCGTGGCCCTGCGCGAAGTGCGCGACCTCATCGGCGACCTGCAGCCGGATGTCGTCAACACGCATACGGCGAAGGCGGGCATGGTGGGCCGCGCTGCTGCACTATCGCTCGGCCGCCGCCGGCCCGCCCTCGTGCACACCGTGCACGGCCACCTGCTCAAGGGCTACTTCTCTGGACTCGCCGTACGCGGTATCTCGATGTCGGAGCGACTCATGGCGGCCGCGTCCGACCTCGTGCTGGCGGCGGGACAGAAGGTGCGTGATGACCTCGTCGCCGCGCGGATCGTCTCGGCCGACAAGGTCGTCGTCGTGCGGCCCGGCGTACGCGATTTCCCGCGGACCGATCGCGAGACCGCGCGTGCCGCACTCGGCATCTCGGATCTCGGTGGCGATCGACCCCTGGCCGGATGGCTCGCGCGCGTCGTGCGCGTCAAGCGCCCCGATCGACTGGCCGCGGTTGCCAAGGTGACCCCGGAGGTCGACTTCATTGCCGGAGGCGACGGTGCGCTGCGCGCCGGCCTTGACGAGCACGCCTCGC
>VGBQ01000178.1 GCA_016870425.1 Actinomycetota bacterium
CCCCACGGCCGTCGCGAGATCGACCAGTGGCGTGCCGGGCAACGCCGCACCCATGGCCTGGACATTGGCGTAGGACGACGTGCGCAGTCGCACCCGCCACGGGGTGACCCCGCCCGTGGAGACGACGTAGGCCCCGCTCGGGCCCATCGCGGATTCGAGCACGGCGTACGCCGACCCCTCGGGTGCGCGCACCACCTTGGGCAGTCGGACGTCGACCGGGCCGGAGGGGACCCGCGCCCAGCAGGCGGCGATCACATCGAGGTCCGCGAGGACCTGCTCGGCGAGCACCTGATAGCGGGTCAGTGCGTCCCCCTGCTCTGAGGTGATCACGCGGAGCACATCGCTGAGATCGGCGTAGGCCAGCGACGGTGCGTCGCGGCGCAGGTCCTCGTCGAGACCACTCGCCCGGGCCACGGGACCGCCTACGCTCCAGCGCACCGCCGAGGATCGATCCATGACGGCGATGTCGGCTGGCACAGTGCGCGTCAGCGCGTCGAGGATGACCGGCACAGCCTCTCGCGTCACGTCGATGGCGTGCTGGATCTGCTCGCCCCATCCATCGGGTGCGTCGATTGCCAGGCCGCCGATGCGCGTCACCATGGGATGCACGCGGCCTCCGGTCATGGTCTCCAGGCAGCCCAGCCACGCCTCGCGCGCGGCGATGCCGGGTGCTCCCGCGACCGGGACCCCGCGAGGCGGCATGGTCACGGCACCGGCGAGGTGCAGGAGTGCGGCCGATGCGCGAGTGATCTCCACGAGCAGGGTGCGCAGCCACACGGCACGCGAGGGCACCTGCAGTCCGAGGAGTTCCTCGATGGCCGTCGCGAGCGCGACCTCCGACACGGCCGCGCCGAGCCAGTCATGGCGGTTGGCAAGCATGAGGGCCTGGCGGTATTCCCGTGCCTCGAGGAGCTTCTCGGCACCGCGGTGCAGCAGGCCCGGCTCGGGATCGGCGCTCACGACGTGATCGCCGTCGAGGCGACATCGCAGGCGCAGTGCACCGTGCCCCGACGGATGCAGGTCACCGAGGTCGAGGGTGATGTCCGCCGGTGCCATCCCGGTGCCGACGGTCGCCTCGGTCATGCGGGCAGCATGCCAGAGTGGAGGCATGGACCCGGCCGCCGATGCATTCGCACCGCCCGCCGCGGGCTGGACCCCCGTGTCGTCGCGTCTGGCCACGGCACGGCGCATCACCCTCGCGCTCGCCTTTGTCGTCGTCGCCGCAGTGGGAGTCGTGCTTGCCTGGACGCCGCTGCCCCGCGGGTGGCTGATCGGGTACGCCGTCGCCGCACTCTCGGTCCTGGTGTGGGCATGGTGGATCATCGGGCGGCGGGTGCGCTCCTTCGGCTTCGCCGAACGTGACGATGACCTGCTCGTCGTCAGCGGCGTGCTCATCCGGCGCCTGGTGATCGTCCCCTATGGACGCATGCAGATGGTCGACCTGAGAGCCGGGCCCCTCGACCGCCGACTGGGCATCGCGACCGTCCAACTGCACACGGCGGCCGCCACGACCGACGCGGCAATCCCGGGGCTGCTGCCCGCAGACGCTGCGGCGTTGCGCGACCGACTCGCGGCGCGCGGCGAGGAGAGGACCTCCGGGCTGTGACCCAGCCCCGACGCACCAACCCGCTGAGCCCGCTGGTCCAGGCGGCACCGGCCATGCCCGCGGTCGCGCTCTTCCTGATCGGACCGGGTGCGGGTCTGGTCGAGCGGAGCGGCGTACCCCTCGCGGTGGTCGTCGTGGCGGGTGCGGTGCTCGGCTACGCGGTGTTTGTCGGCGTGGCATGGCTGGCCTGGTGGCGGCGGACCTTCTGGATCGATGCCGACGGCGACCTGCGCCTAGATTCGGGGTTGCTCCAGCGCTCGGCGCGCAGACTGCAGCTCTCGCGGCTGCAAAGCGTCGACATTGTGTCGCCCTTCGTCGCGCGGCTAGCCGGTCTGGTCGAGGTGCGCGTGGAGGTGGCGGGTGCGGGTGACTCGCGCATCCTGCTGCGCTACCTCGCCCGAGCCGAAGCCGATGAGTTGCGCGGTCACATCCTCGAGCTCGCCCGACGCGAGGGGGAGGCAGAGTCGGCGCAGCCTGACGGGGGCGGCTTGGCCGACCCGCCGGGCCCGGCCGAAGTCCTGGCAGCGGTGCCCGCCAGACGCCTCCTTGCCGGACTGCTCCTGCGGTCGGCGACGGCCGGCCTGCTGGTCGCGACCGTGCTGCTGCTGGTCGTCACGGCGTTCACCCAGGGACCCGCCGGAATCCTGCTCGCCCTCGTCACCGGTGGCTTGCCCATCCTCTCGGTGGTGACGGAGTTCCTCGCCAACTACGGCTTCAGGATCGCTCGCGTGCCGGAGGGGCTGCGGATCCAGCGGGGGCTGCTCAGCACCCAGTCCCGCACGATCCCGCCCGATCGAGTCCACGCACTGTCGATCATCTCGCCGCTGCTCTGGCGCCGCTGGGACTGGGTGCGTGTCAGCGTCACGATCGCCGGGGTCGAGGGCGATGACGTGCGCCCCGACGTGCTCATCCCCGTTGCCCCGCGCGCGCAAGCCCTGCGACTCATCGCCGAGGTGCTGCCCGACGTCGATGTCGACGCGCTGGCCTTCGTGAGCGCTCCCGCGCCCGCGCGCTGGCGCTCACCGCTCGCGTGGCGCCTGCTGGCCTGTGCGATCACCCCGCAGGTCATCGCCACCCGCTCGGGGCGGTTGACCCGCAGGACATCGCTGGCTCCCCACGCGCGAGTCCAATCGGTGCGCGTCACCCAGGGACCCTGGGAGCGGAGTCTGGGGCTCGCGTCGCTGCACGCTGACGTCGCCCCCGGCCCGGTCTCGCTGACCGGCCGGCATCTCGCCGAGGGACAGGTGCGTCCGCTCGCACAGGAGGAGACCGACCTCATGCGCCGCGCCCGGCTGCTGCGATGACCCCCGTGACCTGGTCGCGCGCCTGGCGCGACGCGGCCCGGGGCTTCTGGGCCCGTGAGGAGCCGGGCGGCCACTTCACGACATCGGCGAGCGCCCTCGTCGCAGATCGGCTCGCGGCGATCGTCCATGAGGTCGACACCCGCCTGGGGCACCCGCGATCACTGGCCATCGTCGACATCGGTTGCGGCGACGGGCATCTGCTGTCGCTGGTGCGCGAGCGGTGCGATGGGCTTGGTGCACGGGCCCGCTGGATCGGGGTCGACCTGCGGCCCGTGCGGATCGATGGCGTGGAGTCGGTGGTCGCCGAGTCTCCCTGCGACCTCGCCGGAGCGCCGTGGACGGGTGTGGTGATGGCGCACGAGTGGCTCGATGAGATCCCCTGCGACGTAGTCGAGCGAGATGCACGCGGCGTGGACCGAGTCGTCCTGGTCGGTTGCGACGGTGTCGAGATGCTCGGACCGTCCATCGACGATGACGACGCCTGTCGCAGCGTCGGTGTCGATGCTGCGAGGGTGCGCGCGTGGCTGCGGCTGTGGTGGCCACTGCGCGAGCCCGGCGATCGCGCCGAGATCGGTGAGCCCCGCGACCGCGCCTGGTGCTGGATGAGCGACCTGGTCGGCGCGGGCACGGCCATCGCCACGGACTATGGCCATGTGCGCGCGGAGCGCGATGCACTGCACCATCACGGCACCCTCTCCGCCTATCACGCGGGCCGACTCACCCGGCCGATTCCGGATGGGTCGATGAACCTCACCGCGCATGTCGCGGTGGACTCCTGTGCTGCTGCGCGGAGGGGTACGTCGATCACCCTGCAGCGGGACGAGGTGCCGTCCTCGCCCTTCGGTCAGGGTGATTCCGCGGCCGACGTCGAGCGCTACTTCGCCGCGCTGCGGCTCCGGGACCCGGCCCGGCTGGGTGGCGTCGCCTGGCTGCGCTGGGACGTGTAGCGCCGCGGGCAGGTGGCTGCGTCTACGCTGCCGACGTGGTGAGCCCGCCCCCGCGCCTGCGTGTCGGTGTCATCGGCACCGGGCGTGCCGGAGCCGTGATCGGGTCGGCCCTGCGCAGGGCCGGTCACGATGTCGTGGCCTGCTCGGCGCGCGGAGACATCTCGCGAGTGCGCGCGGAGGCGCTCCTGCCGGGTGTGCCGGTCACAGTGCCCACCGACGTCGCTCGCTCGTGCGACCTGCTCGTGCTCGGCGTACCCGACGATGCCCTGCCTCAGGTCGTCGAGTCCCTGGCACCGCATGTGCATCCCGGACAGATCGTCATGCACCTGTCAGGGCGTCACGGCCTCGGTGTCCTGGCACCGATGGGTGATGTGATCGCCATCGCCGCGCACCCGGTGATGACCTTCACGGGCACAAGTCTGGACCTGGACCGACTCGACGACTGCCCCTTCGGCATCACGGCGACGGCGGAGGGGTCCTCCATCGCCGCCGCGCTCGTCATGGAGATGGGCGGTGACCCGGTCGAAGTGGCCGATGAGCGGCGCACGATCTATCACGCGGCACTCGCGCACGGGGCCAACCACCTCGTGACACTGGTCGCCCAGACTCTCGACCTCCTGGCCGCAGCCGGTGTCGCCGACCCCGAGCGCATTGCGCGCCCACTCCTGACAGCCGCACTCGACAATGCGCTCCGCGAGGGCGATCGCGCCCTCACCGGACCGGTCGCTCGTGCGGACCACGCCACGGTGCGCGCCCATGTCACCGGGATAGACGACGTCGGGGTGGAGCGCACCTATCGGGCACTCGCCCTGGCGACCGTCGATCGCGCGAGCGCGGCCGGCACGCTGGCGACCGCCGACGCTGACATGCTTCGCTCGATCCTCGCGGAGGGGCCGTGACGCTCGTGGTCGCGCGCACGCGAGATGAACTCGCGGCGGCGACCGGCCAGCCTGTGCCCACAGCTGTCGTCATGACGATGGGCGCGCTGCACGAGGGACATGCCGAGCTCATGCGCGAGGCACGACGACGGTTGCCGCCTCAGGGCCGGATCGTCGTCACCGACTTCGTCAATCCGACGCAATTCGGCGCGGGCGAGGACTTCGATCGATATCCGCGCACCCTGGAGGCGGACCTTGAGGTGTGTCGGATGCACGGTGTCGACATCGTCTTCGCGCCTTCTGTGGAGGAGGTCTACGGCGCCGGGGCACTCGGCATCAGCGTGCATCCGGGACCCCGCGGAGACATCCTCGAGGGTGCCAGCCGTCCCGGGCACTTCGCCGGCGTGCTCACCGTCGTGGGCAAACTGCTCCATCT
>VGBQ01000179.1 GCA_016870425.1 Actinomycetota bacterium
GGCCGAGGCACGCGTCGCCTGCAGGGCCGGCGCGCGCGGGTAGCCTCGCCCACCATGACCCGGCCCTCGGCAGTGCTCTTCGATCTCGACGGCACCCTCCTGGACTCCGAGGACCTGTGGTGGGAGGCGGAGTGCGAGGTCATGGCAGCCCATACGGGCACGTGGACTCGTGAGGATCAGGCCCACTGCCTGGGGGGTCCCCTGGAGCGCGTCACGGCGTACATGGCTGACCGGACCGATCCGCGTGCCTCACCGGCGACACTCGGTGGGGCACTCCTCGACGCCATGGAGCGGCGCCTGCGCTCAGGGGATCTCATGTGGCGCCCGGGTGCGCTGGAGCTGCTCACGGCATGCCGTCTCGCGGGCGTGCCGACGGCTCTGGTGTCGGCATCGCATCGCCGTCTCCTCGACGCCGTCGCCGATGCCGTGGCCGAGCATCCGGGTATGCCCGATCCCGCCTTCGACGTCACCGTCGCGGGAGACGAGGTCGATCAGGGGAAGCCTCACCCGCAGCCCTATCTGGAGGCGGCACGGCTCCTGGGCGTGGACATCACGACATGTGTGGTGATCGAGGATTCTCCGACGGGGGTGGCCTCGGGACAAGCGAGTGGGGCCTTCGTCCTCGCGGTGCCCCACATCGTGGGGATCGCGCCCGCTCCGCGTCGTCGGGTGCTCAGCACGCTGGATGGCGTGACACCTGCCGACCTGGGCACCTGGGCTAGCCTCACGGGGTGACTGGCGCGCGTGAACTCACCGAAGGCGACATCGTCCAGATCACCGACGACCGCGGTCGCCACCACACCGTGATCCTGCAAGCCGGAGCCTCATTTCACACCCATCGCGGTTCGATCTCCCACGACGACCTCCTGGGTCGTCCGGAGGGCATCGTGGTGACGTCCTCGGGTGGCACGCCGTACGTCGCGCTCCGATCCCTCCTGGAGGACTACGTCCTGTCGATGCCCCGGGGTGCGGCCGTCATCTATCCCAAGGACTCGGGGCGCATTGCCACGCTCACCGGCCTGCGACCCGGCTGGTCCGTCCTGGAGGCGGGTGCCGGATCGGGCGCCTTGACATGCACTCTGCTGCAGACCGTAGGTCCCACAGGCCGCGTCGTCTCCTGCGAGCGCCGCCCGGATTTCGCCGACACCGCTCGCGCGAATGTCACGCGCTGGTTCACGGCCCTACCGGAGACATGGACCCTGCACGTCGGCGACCTAGCTGATCGACCGTGGGGCGATGACGGGCCCTTCGACGCCGTCGTGCTCGACATGCTCGACCCCTGGGAGCACGTGGACACGGTCGCCGCGGTCCTGCGTCCCGGGGGAGTGCTCGTCGCCTACGTCGCGACCACCACGCAACTATCGAGGATCGCGGAGAGCCTGCGCGCCGATGGCCGGTGGACGGAGCCTCGAGCCGAGGAGTCCCTGGTGCGCACATGGCACCTCGAGGGACTCGCGGTGCGCCCGGACCATCGGATGATCGGGCATACGGGATTCCTGCTGGCCGCCCGGCGCCTCGCCGAGGGAACGGTCGCTCCTGCGCGTCGCCGTCGCCCCGCGAGGGGCACCCAGGGGGCGGCCGGCGCGTGATGGGCGGTCCTGCCGCAACTGTGGGTAGGGTCAGGGAGTCGGACGGGAGGAGTGGTGAGTTCATGAGCGAGCGTGACGTCTCCGCGCGCACACCGGAGGAACGCCTGCGTGTCCTGGAGTCCGAGCTTGCTGCCGCCCAGGCGCACAATGGCCGGCTGGTCTCGACCCTGCGCGATGCCCGAGAGCAGATTGTCGCCCTCAAGGCCGAGGTTGATCGCCTCGCCGAGCCCCCCGGGAGCTACGGCGTCTTCCTGGCCCGTCTGCACGACGGCTCCCTCGACGTGGCAGTCGCAGGGCGCAAGATGCGGCTGGTGGCCACGCCGGACGTCGACACGTCTGACCTGCGGCCCGGGCAGGAGGTCATGCTCAACGAGTCGCTCAACATCGTGGGCGTCCGCGAATTCGAGCGCATCGGCGAGATCGTCATGCTCAAGGAGCTCCTCAGCGACGGCGAGAGAGCACTGGTCATCGGCCGGGCCGATGAGGAGCGCGTGGTCGCGCTGGCCGAGCCGCTGCGCACGCGCACCATCAGGGCGGGCGACTCGCTGCTCCTGGAGCCCCGCAGCGGCTACGTCTTCGAGGTCATCCCCAAGTCCGAGGTCGAGGAACTCGTCCTGGAGGAGGTGCCGGACGTCGACTACGCCGACATCGGGGGCCTGGGGACCCAGATCGACGCGATCAAGGACGCGGTCGAGTTGCCCTTCCTGCACCCGGAACTGTTCGAGGAGCACCGCCTGGCCCCGCCCAAGGGGATCCTGCTCTACGGCCCGCCCGGTTGCGGCAAGACCCTCATCGCCAAAGCCGTGGCCAACTCGCTCGCCAAGAAGGTCGCCGAGCGCACCGGCAGGGAGGAGGGGCGCTCCTTCTTCTTGAATATCAAGGGCCCCGAGCTGCTCAACAAGTACGTCGGAGAGACGGAGCGGCACATCCGCCTGGTCTTCCAGCGCGCGCGCGAGAAGGCGTCCGAGGGCATGCCCGTGATCGTGTTCTTCGACGAGATGGACTCGCTCTTCCGCACGCGCGGCTCCGGTGTCTCCAGTGACGTCGAGAACACCATCGTGCCGCAGCTGCTGAGCGAGATCGACGGCGTGGAGAGCCTTGAGAACGTCATCGTGATCGGTGCCTCGAATCGCGAGGACATGATCGACCCCGCGATCCTGCGCCCGGGTCGCCTCGATGTGAAGATCAAGATTCAGCGCCCTGACGCCGAGGCGGCACGAGACATCCTCACCAAGTACCTCACCCCCGACCTGCCCCTGCACGCCGACGACGTCGGCGAGCACGGTGGAGATGCGGCAGCGACGTGCGCCGAGATGATCCAGCGGGCCGTCGAACGGATGTACTCCGAGGAGGACGACAACCGCTTCCTCGAGGTCACCTACGCCAACGGAGACAAGGAGGTCCTGTACTTCAAGGACTTCAACTCCGGAGCGATGCTGGAGAATATCGTCGCCCGGGCGAAGAAGATGGCCATCAAGGACTTCCTCGACGCTGGTCAGAAGGGCATTCGCGTGCAGCACCTCCTGACCGCGTGCGTCGATGAATTCCGCGAAAACGAGGACCTGCCCAACACGACCAATCCCGATGACTGGGCACGTATCTCGGGCAAGAAGGGCGAGCGCATCGTCTTCATCCGGACGCTCGTCCAGGGCAAGCAGGGCACCGAGGCGGGTCGACTCATCGACACGGTGCCCAACACCGGCCAGTACCTCTGACCTGCGGTCGTGGCGATGAGCGTTCACCGGGTCATGGGTATCGAGACCGAGTACGGCATCAGTGTGCCGGGGCATCCTCACGTCAACGCCATGTCGACATCCTCGGCGGTCGTGACCTCGTATAGCGGCGTCGCCGTCGGTGATCGGCGCAATCGTGCTCGATGGGACTTCGACGAGGAGCACCCGCTGCGTGATGCTCGCGGCTACGACATGTCCCGCGCCGAGGCCGATCCCAGCCAGTTGACGGACGAGGATCTGGGGCTCGCCAATCTCATCCTGACCAACGGCGCGCGCCTCTACGTCGATCACGCGCACCCGGAGTTCTCCAGTCCGGAGGTGACGAACCCCCGCGATGCCGTGCTCTGGGACCGGGCCGGGATGGAGATCATGGCCGATGCGGCGGAGGCAGCGACCGCAGCGGGCCCCTTCACCATCCAGCTCTACAAGAACAACACCGACAACAAGGGCGCTTCCTACGGCTGCCACGAGAACTACCTCATGCGTCGGAGCACGCCCTTCGCCGACATCGTGCGTGATCTCACGCCGTTCTTCGTCACGCGCCAGGTCTACTCCGGTGCTGGGCGCGTCGGCCGGGGTCAGGAGGGTCGCGAGCCAGGATTCCAGCTATCCCAGCGCGCAGACTTCTTCGAAGTGGAGGTCGGCCTGGAGACCACGTTGAAGCGGCCCATCATCAACACGCGCGATGAGCCTCACGCTGACCCCGAGCGTCACCGCCGCCTGCACGTGATCGTGGGTGATGCCAACCTCGCTGAGGCGGCGACCTACCTCAAGATGGGGTCCACGGCGCTGGTCCTGTCGCTCATTGAGGCGGGTGCGCTCAGCGACAGCTTTGTCCTGGCGGACCCCGTGCGCGAGATCCACGCCGTGTCGCACGATCCAACCCTCCAGCATCGACTGACCCTGCGCGATGGCCGCCGGCTGACGGCCCTGGAGATCCAGCGGTCCTACCTCGAGGCGGCCGCCGACCTGGCGGCACAGCAGGCGATCGCGGGCATCGACTCCCAGACCGCCGACGTGCTCGCCCGGTGGGACCGCGTCCTCGTCGATCTCGCCGAGGACCCTCGCTTGGCCGCGGATCGTGTCGACTGGGCCGCGAAGCTGGCCCTTCTCGAGGGTTATCGCCGCCGCGACGGGCTCGCCTGGGACAGCGCCCGCCTGGAGTTGGTCGATCTCCAGTACGCCGACATCCGCCCCGCGCGGGGCCTCGCGCTGCGACTTGAGGCATCAGGCCGACTGGAGCGCCTGACCACGCCCGCTGAGGTGGCCCACGCCCGCGAGTACCCACCCAACGACACCCGGGCCTACTTCCGCGGTGAGTGCCTACGCCGCTACGGGGATGCTGTGGCGGCCGCCTCGTGGGACTCGATCATCTTCGACATCCCCGGCCATGACGCCCTCCAGCGCGTGCCCACGCTCGAACCCGTGCGGGGCACGCGTGACCACGTCGGAGGGCTCCTCGACGCCTCCTCCACCGCCGAGGAGTTGCTCGAGGCCCTCCGCGGCGCCTGAGAAGCCCGAGGTGGCGTAGACGTCTACTGTGTAGCCATGAGCACCCAGGACAGCCAGCGCCGCTCCGGCACCTCCGCCCCGCAGGAGCATGACGACGTAGCCCTTCCGGAGCGGGCTCCGAGCGACATCGATGCCGACGTCGACGCCATCCTGGACGAGATCGACGAGGTGCTCGAGGAGAACGCAGAGGAGTTCGTCAAGTCCTTCGTGCAGAAGGGCGGACAGTGACGATCGAGCGTGCCCGGGGCCTTCCCGCCGCCTTCCTCGCACATGGATCGTCCTTCGCCGACTTCCTTGCGCATGCGGGTTCGCCTGCGCGAGCAGCAAGCGGTGGCA
>VGBQ01000180.1 GCA_016870425.1 Actinomycetota bacterium
GCCCAGTGGCGATGCTGATCGATGATGCAGCCTGGGGCCGCCATGACGGCACATTCGAGGTGTTGACGGTCGCCTTCCAGGAGCGGCTGTCCACGATCGACAGGCGGGCGGGTGCCGACAGAGCCAGGGGCGCCGACAGCCGCAGGGTGGCTGATCCTTCGATCCCGGCGGAGCGATGGGTCGCGGTGATGCGCGGCCGATCGATGATGACGCCATCGACGGTGCCTGATGCTCCGCCTCCCCCGATGGCCCACGTCGCGGCCGCCGGGCTCGCGCCGCTGCGGTAGACACCGCTCATGTCCACCGACGTGCCGGCGAACTTCACCGATCCGCGGGCCATGAGTTGGTAGGTACCGCCTGCACGTAGCGGCCCCGTCATCACCAAGGAGTTGGCGCCCCGCGACTGACGAACGGAGACAGCCGAGGTCCAGTCACTGCCGCTCGGCCGGATGACGAGCGCGGCGCGCACGCGCCATTGCGGCACGGCGCGCGGGTGCCGGGGCAGGTCGATGGTGACCTCGCCCGAGGGCGTGCCTCCGCGGGAAGTCAGCACGCCGGAGAAGTTCGCGGGGGTCAGGTCCATGCCGCCGACCTCCCCGGTGCCGCCTTCGACGCGCATGCGCCAGATGCCGTTGGCGCACGTTGCGAAACCGGCGATGACGATCCCCGCAGGCCCGTCGACGCGTACCCGGCCTTGCTGACGGCACAGATCGGTTGACGTCAGAGCGACCGGGCGCGTCCCGTCGAGGATGGCGTAGGGAAGGTCGGGGCTGCGGCGGTCGGCGGATCGCCTGTCTTCAGGGGGGAGAATCCGCGTTGCCGCGCGTGGGGTCGCGGCAGGTGCTACGTCGCGCGGAAGCTCGAGGTTCTCGCCGGGGGAGGCGGCCTCGCTCGCGGAAGTGGGTGGCGGCTCGGCAGCGAGGGCGACAGGGGCCTCCACGGCCACCAGCGCCACGATGGCGAGCACTGCGGAGGCTCGCCTCAGCCCGGGCCTGATCATCGCGGTCTCAACCTCCCCGATGAGCGCCGAGGACCCTCGCCCTCGGCCATGGGGCGACGCTACTGGGCAGGCGCTTGCGTTGCCTTCCCGATGGGTCACCCCCGTGCTACTACGGGGCGGTTCCGGACGGGCACAATGCCGGCATGCGTCTGACGGACTTCTGGGAGCGGATGGATGCGCTCTTCGGGCCCGACTACGCGCGCTCATGGGCCCGCGACTTCAGCCTGTCCGCCCTGGATGGCCGCACCGTGGAGCAGGCAATCGCCGCCGGCATCGAGATCTGGGAGGCCGTCTGCGGCGTGGTCGATGTGCCCTCCCTCCTGCGCTGATGCGCATGGGCTAACGTCGCGCCCGATGTCCTCCCCTTCGATCGATATCCCGGCAATCCAGAGACGCACCGTTGTCGTGCTGTCGATCAGCCAGGTCTTTGGCGGGATCGCGATCGCGGGTTCGGTGGCAGCAGGGTCACTCATCGCGGCATCGGTGTCCGGCAGCGAGGCCCTGGCCGGTCTCGCGCAGACCTTTGGCGTGCTGGGCGCGGCCTTCCTTGCCTTGCCGCTCGCGCGGGTCGCGCTCTCCAAGGGTCGGCGGGCGTCCCTCGCGCTCGGCTACGGCATGGGTGCGATCGGCGCGCTCGTCGTCATCGCCGGCGCCGTCTGGCTCAACATCGTGCTGGTCCTCCTTGGCTGCCTGCTCGTCGGCGTCGCGTCGGCGTCCGGCTATCAGGCCCGCTACGCCGCGGTCGACCTCGCCCAGGAGGACAAGCGCGGCCGCCAGCTCTCCTACGTCGTGTGGGCGGCCACGATCGGCGCCGTCCTCGGGCCCAACCTGCTGCAGCCCGCGGGCTGGCTCGGCCTGTCGCTCGGCCTGCCGCAGCTCGCAGGGCCGTACGTCGTCACCGCGATCACGCTTGCCATCGCAGCGCTCGTCCTCATCAGCTTCCTGCGCCCCGATCCCTACATCGTGGCGGCCGAGATGCGCGCCAAGGTCGATGCCGAGGCCAAGCGCGAGGTCGCCAAGCCGCGGCTGCGCGACGGCATCGCGCACCTGCGCGGCAATCGCGGTGCTCTCCTCGGCATGAGCGCCATTGCTATCGGCCATGTGGCGATGGTCATGGTGATGGTGATGACACCTATTCACATGGCGCACGTCGATGTCACGCTTGTGCTCATCGGCCTTGTGATCAGCGTGCACGTGGCGGGCATGTATGCCTTCTCGCCTGTGGTCGGATGGGGCGCCGATCGCTTCGGTCGTATCCCCGTCATCGTCGCGGGCATCGTCATCCTGCTCGCCTCGTGTGTGATCGCGGGCTTTGCCGCGGGCGATCAGGTCGTGGTGCTCGGCATCGGCCTCTTCCTTCTTGGGCTCGGCTGGTCCTGCACCCTCATCGCGGGCTCGACGCTGCTGGTTGACGACGTAGGCCCTGTCGAGCGGCCTTCGGTGCAGGGTCTGTCGGACCTGGTGATGAATGGCGCCGGCGCGGTCGGGGGAGTGGTGGCCGGTCTCGTCGTCGCCTTCTCGTCGTACGCCGTGCTGTGCGCGGTTGCGGCCGTGCCGGTGCTGGCACTGGCTTTGCTCGTGGTTGCGTGGGGCAGGGCCGATAAGCAGCTGTGACCCGGTTCAGAGCAGGGTGAACTCCACCCCGACTACGGCGTAGGTCCGCGCCGCCCGGGCATCGAGTGACACGATGTGCGCGCGATTCTCGCGCGCCGTCTCCGCGATGAGGCAGTCGTAGATCGCCCCTCCGGGGATTCCCGCGCCGCTCATCAGGTCGAGGGCGTGCAGATAACCCTGCGCGCTGAGTGTCATTGGAGGTTGCGGGAACATCTCATTGAGCACCCGGCGGGCCACTGGTGGCGCGAGCCTGAGGTTGCCGGGCAGGGCGGTCAGGCTGGCGTAGGACTCGGCGAGCACGTGAGCGATGGCGCCGGGGCTCGCCTCGATGCTCTCTCGGCAGCGTGCCTTGGTGTCGGGGTCACCGTGCACCAACGCACCCACGACGACACTGGTGTCGACAACGCTGGCGTCAGTCATTCGCATCGCGACCGGACTCGATCAGATCGCGGATCTCCGCGGTCGACAGACCTGCCTCGCCGACGACCGGGTAGCGCACCCGACCGACCTGCTCCCACGACGGCTCAGTCGATGCCGGCGAGATCTCGATCGCGCCGTCCCGGAAGTGGAAGTCGACCCGGGTCCCGGGGGACAACCCGGCTCGATCACGCAGAGCCTTGGGGATGACGACGCGTCCAGCCCCGTCGATGGTGGCGGCCATGGCGGAATTATGCCACTTTCGGTGGCAATGAACGTCCGGCACCTACTTCGCTGGTCGCGCGAGCCTCCCGATTCGAATCCCTCAGTCGCCTGACGGCGTGGCAGTCGGGCGGCTAGTGTCTGGGCGAAAGTCAGTGGAGGGACGGCACGCGTGGACGACGAGGTGGTGCCTCACGTGTCTGAGGGCGCGCTGCCCGTCACGCGACGCACGCTCCTCGGAGGCGCCGGCGTCGTTGCAGCGGCGCTGGCGATCCCCGGCACGGCCGATGCCGCCCTCAAGGTGATCACCAGCCGGTCCGGTGCCCTGAACTTCGCGATCCGCGATCGCGAGAGCATGCAGCGGCTCGCGCTCTCCTTCGCCAACGCTCGCATCAGCGCCGGCCGCATCGTGCCGGACGGGCGAAGCGCAGCCACCATGGTCGTCGACGTCGGGCCTCAGGCGCTGATTGAGGAGATCACCTCAGCGGCGGCTCCAGCGGTGCCGGTGGATGCTCGCCTCGCGCGAAGCAGTCGTCTGGCCTTCACCCTCCCTCGGGGAGGCTTGCCTGCGACCCGCGCAGGGCTGCTCACGTGGCTTGCGTGCGAGCCGCGTGTCACTGCGCTCGGCGCCTATCCGGCAGAGGAGCGGATCCCGCCCGCTGACGTCGTCTACGGCAATCCTGCCGCGACTCAGACGGCCATCGAGATCCCGTGGTTCATGGTGGTGTCACCCAGCGATGAATCCGGCTGGGAGCACCCGCTCGTCGGTCCCACGCGCGATGGCCGGACCGAGGTGTGGCATACGCACCTGGCCACCCGCACCTTCGACGACAAGGGTGCCCCGATCGGCTACGACCACTCCAGTGACACGGTGCGCGTTGTCTGGCTGCGCGACAAGCAGGCCTCGCGCATGCTGGGGACGACGCCGGCTGGGATCGTTCGCACCGCAGGCTCGGACGATTACCCGTTCGAGATGCGTCCCAATCCGCAGGATCGCTCCGATATCGGCCGACTCACCGGCATGACGTCCAATGCCGCCGGCACCGCGGCGGTCAAGGGCGGGGTGGCGGATCCGGTCGAGGTCGATCTCACACTCTCCGCGCTGGGCGGCACGATGCGCGCCTCGGGGGCTTGGAATGAGCCTGGCGTCTCCAGTCTCACCTCGTGGCAGCAGCGCACCTGGGATGGACGCGACACCTACATCCGCACGACGCGCCGCGGCTTCGTCTACCCCTTTGCTGCGCCGGCGACCCTCGTGGAGGAGGTCACGCGCGAGTTCCTCGCCGATCGCTCGGGGACCGTGCGAGCCTTCGAGCGACTCAGTCAGCGGGTCATCATCAACGTCGCGTCAATGGATCTGGACGCTGCTGACGGCGTGCCGCATGCCGGGCTCGGAGCGCCGTTCTCGCGGGTGACCTTCCGCACGCGCGCGACTCCCGCGATCACGGGCGTGGCCACTCCTCTCAGCGGGGAGTGGCGGGGTGTCACGGTCTTCGTGCCCGAGCTTGCCGGCGGTGAGCCCTTCGCCTTCACGATCACCGGTCGTGATCGAGCCGGGCACTCGATCGCTTTCGAGATGCCGCTGCTCTTCGCTGAGGACAAGCTCGTGAGCCTCAAGCCCTCCGGCTCGGCCCGGGCCAACTTCACCAAGACGGGCTCGCGCGCGCTGCGCACCTACTACAACGGCCTGCCCGAGGCGAAGCGCCGCGCCAACATGCGCGGGGCGTATGTCGGCTTCGCGGCATCGGCCGATGGCTCCACTTCGATGCCGACGGCGAGCCTGGACTGGCACCTCGACATCGGTACGCCGCGCGGCTCGAGCAGCGACCTTGCTCGCGAGCGGCGCCCCTACTCCTTCCCGCGCATGGAGCGCGCCACCATCAACGTCG
>VGBQ01000181.1 GCA_016870425.1 Actinomycetota bacterium
CGGCCGGCGGCAAGACGCGCCGCAGCACGCGGATGCCCAAGGTGGAGGAGACATCCGCGGGGGGCCTGGTCGTCGACCGCACAGGCAGCCAGCTGCGGGCAGCCCTCATCGCCCGTCATGACCGGCGCGGCCGACTCGTCTGGTCCCTGCCCAAGGGCCACCTCGAGGAGGGCGAGACCCCCGAGGACGCCGCCATTCGGGAGGTGGAGGAGGAGACGGGGATCCGCGGACGGGTGCTCGCCCCCCTGGGCGTCATTGACTTCTGGTTCATCGCGGAGAACCGGCGGATCCACAAGACGGTGCACCACTACCTCATGGAGGCATCCGGCGGCGAGCTCTCCGACGAGGACGCGGAGGTGGTCGAGGTGGCGTGGTTCCCACTCACCGACGTGCGCGACCGCCTTGCCTATGCCGATGAGCGCCGACTCATGGACCGGATCCCCGACCTGCTCGCGGACGCGGGGTGAAGCGAGCCGGGTGGATGGCCGGCCTCCTGGCCGGCGCACTCGCGCTGTCGCTCGTCGCACCGGCAGTCGCGCTTGCTGACGACACAGGACCCGTGCGGATCACCATCACCGGTGTCGCGCCCGTGGCACTGGGCACCGGCACCTCGCTGTCGATGAGCGGCACGGTCGCCAACACCGGGCTGACGACGGTCACGTCCGTCAGCGTCCGCTTGACCCTGTCGACCGCACCCGTCGCACAGCGCCGCGATCTACGCACGGCGAGCGAGAACCCCGATGCCCTGGGGTCGCTCCCGCTCTATGAGACGACGACCGCAGTGACCGACACCCTGCCGGCGGGTGCCAAGGCCGACTACCTGGTCTCGATAGACACCGCCGCCTTGCCGCTGGTGACTCCCGGTGTCTATGTCATCGGCGTGGAGGCCGTGGGCTCGAGTGCAGCGGGATTCGTCATCCTCGGATCGGCGCGCACCCTCATCCCCTACGTGCCCGATCCCGTCGCACCCGTAGGGGTCACCTGGCTGTGGCCACTCGCCACCACGCCGGGCCAGGCACCCGACGACGTGCTGCTTGGCGATGCGATCCCGCGTGAGATCGCTCCCGGTGGCCGACTCGACGATCTCCTCACCGCCGGGGAACTCTCGCCATCGATCACCTGGGTCATCGATCCGCAGGTCCTGCAGATCGCGTCCGAGATGGCCAACGGCTACCTCGTCGACAAGGCCGGGCAGACGCGCGCGGGCACCGAAGCCGACGCTGCCGGGGCTTGGCTGGCGCGGGTGCGCGACCTGCTCGGCACGCCGGACACGCGCAAGAAGCCCGTGCCGCGGGAACGGCCGGTGTGGATCATGCCGTACGCCGACCCCGATGCCGACCCGGTGACGCGGGCGGGACTCACCACTGATCTCGTGCGGGCCACCACGATTGCGCCCAACATCGCCGAGCGGCAACTCGACCGCGCACCCGACGGCACGCTGGCATGGGCCGCGGGCGGGCGCATCGACCAGGAGGCGCTCGATGCGCTCGCTTCGGCGGGCGTGCGCACCATCGTCGTGCGCGACCGAGCGCTCACCGACACCGTCGACCCCGGCTACACCACCTCGGGCTCGGTCGACCTTGCGACATCAGGGGGTCGCGTGCGCGCCCTCGTGATCGATCGAGGCCTGCTGGCGGCACTCGAGATGCCACAGGGCAACGTGGCGACGATCCTGGCCGCACGCCAGCGATTCGTCTCCGAGCTGGCCTACGTCGCGCTGGAGCCGACGAGCCAGCGCCGCTATCTCGTGGCCGCACCCGCCAACGCGCGCTGGTCCCCGAACCCGCAACTCATGCGCTCCATCATCGCGTCGCTGCGCGGCACACCGTGGACCCGGATCGTGCCGGTGAGCACCCTGCTCGCACAGTCCCCAGGCTCAACGGGACGCACTCTCGACACCGAGAGCCGCCGCGGCCGTGAGATCGGGGCGGCGTACCTCCAGCGGGTGGCACAACTCCAGGGCTCCATCGACTCGCTGCGCAGCGTGCTCTCCGATCCCCTCCCGATCACGGCCCCGATCTCCTCGGCGGTCCTGCGCGCCGAGTCGAGTGCATGGCGCACGAAGCCCCGCGAGGCTGACCGGCTCCTCGACACCATTGAGGCGTCTGTCGTCCAGGCGCAGAACGGCATCTTCGTCGTCCCCCGTGACAATGTCGTCTTCAGCGGGGACCGCGGCAGCGTGCCCGTGACCGTCACCAATGACCTCGACCAGACGGTCCGCGTGGGAGTGCGGGTCGAGGCGCAGCCCGCTGCACGCCTCGAGGCGGAGCCCTTGCCCGCGGTCGAGATCGAGCCGGGCAGACGCGCCAGCCTGGAGGTGCCCGTGCGCATCGTCGGTGGCGAGGCACTCACCGTCGCCGTGCAACTCACCGACCCGGACGGCAATCCCTTCGGCGCACCCGTGTCCCTGGAGTTGCGCACCACGGCCTACTCGCGCGCGGCCCTGTGGGTCGCGGTTGCCGCTGCCGTCGTGCTCGTGCTGCTCGTGGTCTTCGACATCGTGCGCCGAGCTCGGCAGCGGCGCGCCAAGCACCAGGCGGCGCCGGCATGAGCGGCGAGCGCCCGGGCGAGCCGCCCGTCGATCCCAACCTGGTGGCCTCACCCGAGGGGCCGATCGAGGCCGCCGTCGCGCCCAGCGTGGAGCCGGATCCCCCGGCGAGCGCGGAGGAGGCACGCTCGGCGACGACCGGGCTGCTCGGGTCCAGTGCGGTGATGGCGACGGGCACGGTGCTGTCGCGCATCACCGGGGTCGCGCGCGACATCGCCCTGACCGCCGCCCTCGGCTTCTACCTCGTGTCCGACGCCTACTCCCTGGGCAACACCATGCCCAACGTCCTCTACATCCTCGTCATCGGAGGCGCGCTCAACGCGGTCTTCATCCCCCAGCTCGTGCGTCGCATGAAGGACGATGCCGATGGCGGGCAGGCCTACGCTGACCGACTGATCACCCTCGCGGGGCTGGTGCTGCTGGCCTTCTCCGTCGCCGCGGTGCTGCTCGCACCACTCCTGGTCGATCTCTATGCCACCTCGGCCTACGACGACGCGCAGCGCGAACTCGCCACGGCATTCGCGCGACTGTGCCTGCCGCAGATCTTCTTCTACGGCGTATACGCGCTGCTCAGCCAGGTGCTCAATGCACGCGGCCGATTCGGGGCACCGATGTTTGCCCCCATCCTCAACAACATCATCGCGATCGCGACGTTCATCCTCTTCATCGTCATCGCCGGCACGTCGGCGGCCGCCGACGGGGTGCTCACACCCGATCAGGTCGCGATCCTGGGCATAGGCACGACACTCGGTGTCGCCCTGCAGGCCCTCATCCTCATCCCCGTGCTCATGCGCAGCGGCTACCGCTGGAGGGCGCGCTGGGACTGGCGTGGCAGCGGCCTGGGCAAGGCGGGTCACCTGGCGGTGTGGACACTCCTCCTCGTCATCGTCAACCAGGCCGGATACATCGTCATCACCCGACTCGCCACCCTGGCCAACGTCAACGCCGCAGCAGCAGGCACCACTCCCGCAGGTCTCACGACGTACCAAAAGGCGCATCTGGTCTTCATGCTTCCGCACAGTGTCATCACCGTGTCGATCGTGACGGCCCTGCTACCCGCACTCAGTCGCGTCGCACACTCCGGTCGGCTGCACCAGGTGGGTGCCGATGTGTCCGGGGCGATGCGTCTCGTCGCGGCGCTCATCGTGCCGATCGGCGCCATCCTCATGATCGTGAGCCCGGGCATCGCCGTGCTGCTCTTCGGATACGGCGCGGCCACACCCGACCAGGCCCAGCTCGCGGGTCTCATCACGAGCGTGTTCATGCTCGGCCTGCTGCCCTTCACCCTCTTCTACGTGCTCTTCCGCGGCTTCTACGCCGTCGAGGACACCCGCACGCCCTTCATCGCCAGTGTCGTGATGAACATCGTCGCCCTCGGCGTGGCCGTCCCCCTCTTCTACTCCGTGAGCGGGGGCGCGCAGGTGGCCACGCTGGCCTTCGGCTACGTGTGCGGCTTCTGGGCCACCTTTGTCCTCTCCTGGATCCTGCTGGCGCGCCGACTCGGCGGCCTCGACACCTGGACGACGCTCCGGTCACTGCTGCGCATGATCATCGCGGGCTTCATCGCCCTGTGCGTGATGTTCGGCGTCGATGCGGCGCTGGAGGCATACGTCACGGGCGCCGACCCCGCCGACAGGCTCGGGGTGCTCGTCGATGTGATCGTGCTCTCCGCCGTGGGGCTGGGAGTGTATCTCGCGGCCGCATGGGCGATGCGCATCACGGAGGTCAGTGACGTGGTCAATCTCGTGCGGCGCAAGGTGCTGCGGCGCTCATCCGGCAAAGACGGCGCTGGCGCCCGTACCCTCGAGGGGTGAGCACGCGCCAGATCGGCCGCTACGTCCTCGATGTCCTGGTCTCCCAGACCGGCGTCGTGGAGTTGTGGCAGGGCTTCGATCCGATGCTCGAGCGGCCCGTGTCTTTGCGCCTGATCCCCTCCGCGGATCCGCGCGCAAGCGCGGCCGAGGCTGCCGCGCGCCGTGCCGCACTCGTCGATGATCGCCGTCTCATCGCCGTCCTCGACATCCTCGCCGCCGAGCCCATCGCGGGCGATGACGGCAGCGCGACGTATCTCGTCATCGTGAGCGAGTGGGTCGACGGCCGGACCCTCACCGACATCTACGAGGAGCGCGAGGGCGAGCCGATCGAGATCGAGGAGGTCATCCCCGTCATCGGGCAGGTCGCGGTGGCCCTCAAGCACAGCCATGACCTCGGCGTCCACCACAGCCGATTGCGACCCGGATCGCTGCTCATCGCGGAGACCGCGGACTTCGACGACCCCTTCACCCTCATGGGCGACACCAATGTCGTGCGCATCCGCGGGCTTGCCGTCGATGCGGCGCTGTGGACGGAGGAGGAGCCCGGCAGCGACGACATCGTCGGCGTCGGCTCCCTGCTCTACGCCATGCTCACCGGGCGCTGGCCGCTCGGCCTGGTCGATGGCATGTCACCCGCCCCGCGTGGAGGCGGACGCCTGCTGCCCCCGTCGCAGGTGGTCGCCGACGTCCCCGGCGCCATGGACGAGATCTGCCTGCGCGCGATCGGTCCGGCGGCCGCAGGGGATCATCGGATCGAGCCCTACGCCGACATG
>VGBQ01000182.1 GCA_016870425.1 Actinomycetota bacterium
GGGAGGCCGAAGCGCGGGGAGTGACGGTGTCGCAACTCGCGCGTGAGGCCTTCGAGAAGTTCCTGGCTTCGTGACGCCCCGCCGTCTGGTCGAAGGGACACCGGCCTTCATCATTCCCGGGCTTGCGCTATAGTAACGCGGTGTATTACTATCGGCCGGGTGATCACCTCGTTCGCGGATCGCGACACTCGGCGCCTGGCCTCGGGTCAGCGAGTGCGCCGATTCACATCCTTCGAGGTGATCGCACGCAGGAAGTTGAGACAGTTGGATATCGCCGGGCGACTCGATGATCTGAAGGTGCCTCCGGGTAATCGGCTTGAGGCGCTGAAGGGTGATCGGAAGGGTCAGATGAGTATTCGGATCAATGACCAGTGGCGCGTGTGCTTTCGATGGGCGTCGGCTGGTCCGGCCGATGTCGAGATCGTGGACTATCACTGAGGAGGGTGAAGATGGCTAAGAGTGCCGTACGGCTAGCCCCGGTGACCCCGGGGGAGTTGCTCTGGGAGGAGTTCATGGTGCCCATGGGTCTGAGTCGGTATCGGCTGGCTAAGGAGATTGGCGTCCCCGCGCCCCGCATCGGTGACGTCGTCAGTGGCAAGCGCTCAGTGTCTGCGGACACCGACCTGCGTCTGTGCCGGTTCTTCGGCCTGTCCGATGGCTACTGGCTTCGTGCTCAGGCCGCATACGACATCGAAGTCGCCCAGCGCGAGCTCGCTGCCGAGCTCAAGAAGATCAAGCCGTGGAGGGGGACCGCGGCCTGAGGTGACGGTGTGCCAGGGCCTTCACGGTTCACGGTGTGGCAGCCCAGGGTCGGCTACTTCCTCCGTCGATCCGCCAGGGCACCTGCCCCTGCTGCAAGGCCGATGACCGGCAGCATCACGAGCATGAAGATCCAGTAGGCGACTGTCATGACGATCGGGTCGACGACGATGAGCCAGAGGAGTCCTCGGCCGATGCTCACGCCATCGAAGGCGATGGGGAAGTAGGGGGCCTGGCCGCCGGCGAAAGCGGTCCAGGTGATCCAGATCATCCACACCCCGAAGACCAGGGCGAGCGGGATGCCGATGATTGCCGCGATGGTGTTGGCGAGTCGCTCGCCGCGGGTGTCGCCGCTCATCGCACGCGCACCAGTGTGGCGCTGGAGAGATTGCCGGCGACGCTGATGCGCCAGTAACCCGTGCGCGTGGGCTTGATTTGCGTGGCGATGCGATCGACGCCCACGGCGTCCCCCCTTCGAGATGCGGTCCGAATCGACCGCACTCCTGACCCTGCCCAGGGGGTCCGACACTCACGGCGCCCCGTCAGTGTCAGACCCCCCTGGGATAAAGGTAGGGCCGGGCAGACGGCCCAGCGGATAGGGGGAAGCTCATGCAACTCAACGCCAAGCTCGACGTCGACATGGTGGCCCTGCAGGCCGAAGACGAGGTCACCTGCCTGCTCACCCTCACCGCCCCGGTGCCCGAGGCGCTCGTTGATCGGCCGGGGGAGACGCTCATCGTGGTCGTCGACAGGTCCGGTTCCATGGCGGGCGAGCGCCTTCAGTCCGTACGCACGGCCCTGCACACCCTGGCTGACCGCCTCAAGCCGCACGACACCTTCGGCGTGGTCGTCTTCGATCACGAGGCCGTCGTCCAGGTGCCGGCGCGGCCCATGGCCGACCACCACCTGCCGACCGTCCACTCCCTCATCGAAGCGATCCAGGCCGGCGGCACGACCGATCTGTCGGCCGGCTACCTGCTGGGGCTGTCCGAGGCGCGCCGCCATCCCAGCCCCACGGGCGCGTCGCTGATCCTGCTGTCCGACGGCCAGGCCAACCAGGGCATCACCGACCCCGCGCAGCTCGGCGACCTCGCGGCCCAGGCTCGCGCCGACCAGGTCACCACGACCACGATCGGCATCGGCGACGGCTACGACGAGACCCTGCTCGCCGAGCTCGCCACGCGCGGCAGCGGCAGGTGAACCGGCCGAGCCGACAAGGAACAGGCATGCAGCCGCAACGACAGCAGACGAGGAGGGCATGCGCTTCATGGGATCTCGCTTCTGGAGATAGGGCACGATCGTGCACGCTGTTCGCCCCGTAGTGCCTCACGCATCATGTGATCGCAAGGCCGCGCAACCTGCGTCCAATGACCGGCGAGTAAGCATATCGAGTAAATGACGGTGTCGCCGTGGTCCCGCTCGCCCGCCTTGTTCCCTGGCGTGGGTGAGAACAGACATCCGGGGTCGACCTTCCTCCTCCGCTTCTAGACAGGACCCTGACTTCGTGAAAGACTGGCAAGCGAGATCTGTTCTGGATCAAGCAAGAACATCCATCCGCCTCCGGAGGCGGATGGATGTTCATGGTGAATGCCCGGGGAGACTGCACATGAAGCGCATCGTTCTCGCCACCTCGGTGGCCATCGCCGTGACATCTCTCGTGGCGGCGCCGTCGCTCGCGGTGGCACCGGTGGATTCAGCGATGACCGGCACCGCGCGGCCGCTGGTCACCGGTGCCCAGGTCGGGGCGAGCCCGGCGGCGATCTATGTCCCGGCGGATGACCTCGCCAAGCAACTGCGCGACAAGATGCCGTTCATCAGCGCTGGCCCGTCAGTGGTGGGCAACGACCTGGTTTGGACGGTCAACATCGCCCCGATGCGGGTGAAGGCGAAGAAGGGCTTCTCCCGTCTCGATCGCGTCGGTGGTCATGTGAGGGTCAGCAAGCCCGGGGTCGACATCGCGAACATCGCTTTCGAGGGCAAAGGTGCAGGAAGGACGCTGTTCGCGAAGGAGGTTCCCCCCCGGCTGATCACCAAGGCTGGTGACCAGCAGTTCAGCGTCACGCTCCCGGCGAATGTCGCCGCGGAGCTGCGGGCGCTGCCGAAGTCGAAGCTGATCCATCGGGTCGGGGTCTCCGTGTGGAATGACAAGGACACCAATGCTGCGACGCCGGGCTACGACCGGACTCAGCTCACGAACTCGTTCCTGCCTCCATCGATCAGCACCTATCTGGCAAGCCGTCGGCCAGGGGCCTCGGGCGTCAGATCCACGCAGAGCAGCAATACCCCCGGCACGATCGTCGTCTACAACGGTTCACCGTTCGATCTCAATGTCTCGGGCAGTGCGGTGCAGTGCCAGGTGCCGTTCGCCTGGTTTTCGGGCAGTGGTTCTGGGGCCGGCACGCTGGCATCGAACAGCAGCCTGGAGCTCTTCAGCGTCTCCCAGGTGCAGGGCGACAGTGGCGACAGCTACTGGTACGCGCCCCAGGACGTTGTGGACATGAACGCCCAGCGTCCATCCAATGACGTCGGCGCGCAGGCGCTGAAATCCATCGGCGCAGGTCTGCTTGTTAATCACATCACCGACAACTTCGCCAAGGGGATTCGCGCCGCCGTTAGTGCGTTCTCCGTGGGCTTGATCCTCAAAGGTGTCATTGGCACCATAGCGGCCCTCTCCGATGGGAACAATCAGTGCATTGATGCCGGCAGTGCCATGACGTTCGCATGGTCCAACGCGAGCGTCGGCTCGAGCCAGACAGCCGGGAACGTCAACTACTGGGTGCCCACGTTCAACCGCACCTCAGCCATGGGGGGCGTCCCACCCACGTCGATTCCCGCGGTCTCTGTCGGGTCTCCGCTGACCGGATACAACGCGACGAGCGCGAATGGGCTTGCCGTGTCACCTGAGGTCCTTCAACGTGAACTGGGGCTGGGCGGCACGGTCACGCTTGCTACGAGGAACACGGGGAATAAGGGCGCCCCCGTGGGAAGTAACTGCGTCTACACCGATCAGCAGACGGGCAACCCGTCCTCCTCGAATTACAACACCGTGTACGGCTCGTCATCCCTCGGCGGTGGCTCCACTGCCGACTGGGGGCCGTGCGTGAGCACGACCGTCTCGACGGGCTCCAACTACAACACCGACAACTACTACGTCGATGGCCCGGGAGTCGACCTGATGAACAGGGGCATGACGCTGATGGTCGGGTACTCCACGACGGCCTACGCGACCGCTGGGCCGTCCCCCGCCCTGCCGGTGACGACGGCCGCGTCAGCCGTCGACTGCGTGAAGACCACGCGACCCTGCACGTTCGTGCAGGCGGCGACGACCACTATGTCACCAGTGGTCGGCTGCACACCAGGCACGTGGAACATGCTGACGCCGTGGAGTCCCTCCAACCCGTCGATGAATCTGTCGAGTCCACCGAGTGCCTACCAGGCGTACAGTGAGTTGATGACGCAGCTCGGGTTCACCGGGGTCACGGCGACAGGCACCCCGGTCACCATGTTCGCCCCCGCAGACCTCGGTGGGAGAAACCTCACATCCTTCTCGCCCTCTGCGGTGAGCGAGTGGCAGCTGACGCCCTCGATCGTCGCTGGTGTCCAGCAGGCCCTGGGCGGTGCTGGTGGGTACGTCACGCAGTGGCTGTGCGTGATGACGGCGGAGTCGTCGATCCCGGCGGGAATCCTGCCGCCAGCTACCTCCATGAATCTCGGCTGGTACGGCGTACCCGTCGTCGCGCCGATCCCCAATCCCCCCGGGAACGTGCTGTCGCCTCCTGCGTGAGTGGGCCTTGCTGGACGCGTCCGGCTGCGCCCGAGCCGACCTAGACGGCGAGGGGCGTGAATCCCCCGCCGGAGGGCAGCGGCTTCGACCGCGAGGACGTGAGGTCCAGGGTCGCGAGGTCGATCACGTACCACAGCGGGTCCGAGACGACATTGATCAGGAACCGGTTGGCGGTGAGGTCGCTCACCGTTGACCACATGGTCAGCTCGGGCACCAGCCCCTTGGCTCCCGGCTCCTCCACCGTTCCTGCGACGATATCGAAGCCGTGGAGGACGCGGATGGCTCCCATCTCGGCAGCCTGCTGATCGGCAGGAGGGGTGGCGAAGCGCACCATGGTCAGCGCCCGGATGAATCGGCTCGGCGACGTGCCGTCACCCGGCAGGCCGCGGAATCCCTGTCCCTGCGCGAACGGCGCGAAGCTCGTTCCGCCGATCTGGACCGCTGCCGGATTGTCCGGGGCACGGCTGGTGCAAGGCGGGGCTGCCTGATGTGGCCGGTTCTTGCCGTGGTGGCAGGCGTGGTCGGCGTCCGGATCATCCGGGGACTCGTCGCGTCCTCAGGAGATGGTGACGCAGTTG
>VGBQ01000183.1 GCA_016870425.1 Actinomycetota bacterium
CGCCGTTGACGGTGATGAGGCAGTCGAAGCACGCCCCGATCCCGCAGAAGATGCCTCGAGGTCGATCGTCGAATCGCGTGCGCCGCCACGAGATCACTCCCGCGGCGATGAGCGCCCCGGCGATGCTCTGCCCCTCAATTGCGGTCATCCGTGCGCCGTCAAGGCTGAATCCGATCTCACCCGACATACGTCGCCTCGAATCTCTCGGGAGCAAACGGTGCGAGATCGATGGATGGCTGCACTCCAGTGAGCACCTGCGCGAGCACGTGGCCGGTCGCTGCGGCGAGGCCAACGCCCGCACCCTCGTGGCCGCAGGCGTGGAGCAGCCCGGGCACCCGCGGATCGGGGCCGATCACGGGCAGATGATCAGGGCAGTAGGGGCGGAAGCCACCGTAGGTGCGCAGGAGTTGTACGTCGGCCAGGAAGGGGAAGACCTCGATTGCCTGGCGGGCGAGACGGCGTACGACTCCCCAGTCGAGGGTCTTGTCGAAGCCCACGCGCTCGCGACTCGCGCCGATGAGGACGGTGCCGGCATGCGTACCTTCGATCACGGCGGAGGTCTCGAGCCCGGCGTTGTCGGATGCGACGTTGGCGACATAGTCGGCGGCGTAGACCTTGTGGTGCACGACGGGCGGCAACGGCTCGGTGACCAGGATGAAGCCGCGGCGAGGAAGGATCGGCAGCTCGACTCCGGCAAGCGCTGCGATCTCTCCACCCCAGGTGCCAGCAGCATTGACCACGTGCCGGGTGGAGATGACCCCCTGTGACGTACGCACGCCCGAGACCGCCCCTGAGGAGTCACGATCGATGCCGGTGACGGTGCACTCGGTCATGAGCCTGGCGCGGCCGGTCGCTCGGGCAGACTCGATCAGGTGCGCGGCCGCCATCATCGGCTGCACCTGCATGTCCTGCGGATAGAAGACACCGCCGACAAGATCGCGCGAGATGCGCGGCTCGAGATCGGGCAGGTCATCTGCGGCGACCGGATCGGCGATCACGCCGCAGGAGCGCTGCTCATCGGCGAAGCGCAGCAGGTGCTCGTAGGTCTCCGAACGGGCCGCCACGACGAGTCCGCCCTTGGGGTCGAGCTCGAAGGAGTCACCCAAGGCGCCGGCCATCTGCGCCCACAGGTCGCGACTGAGCAGTGCGAGATCAAGCTCGGGGCCAGGCTCCTTGTCCGAGACGAGGATGTTGCCCTCGCCACCGCCTGTGGTGCCGCTGGCCACCGCTCCGCGATCGACCACGATCACCGACAGCCCCGCCTCCGCGCACGCACGTGCACAGCACGCGCCGACGACGCCGGCGCCGATGATGACGACATCGGCGTTCATCCGCGTTCCTCGCGGTGGCTCGCCCAGATGCCACGCACATGATCGAGGTGGTGCGCCATCACCTTCTCCGCGGCACGCCTATCGCCTGCTTCGAGCGCATCGATGAGGTGTGCATGCTCAGCCGCCGAGTCGACGAGCACACCGTCGGCCGCGAGCTGCTCCAGGCCATAGAGACGGCTCTGGTCACGCAGGCGCCCGACCATCTCAACCAGCCGAGGGTTGCCGGCTTCGGCGAGCAGGGCCAGATGGAGATCGCGATCAGACTCGACATAGGCCACGACATCCCCGCGGCCGGCGGCATCCTGGACTTCCGCGGCAAGCGCACGCAGGCGCGTGAGCGAGGTGGCCGAGAGCTTGCCCGCGAGGTCGCGCACGGTCGGCACCTCGAGCAGGCGACGCAGCTCGGTCACCTGATCGAGCTCCTCTTCGGTGAGCTCAACGACGCGGAATCCCTTGTTGGGCACGGGCGCCACGATGCCCTCGTTGACGAGGTCGAGCATGGCCTCGCGCACAGGAGTGGCGCTCACCCCGAACTGCTCGGCGAGCGCCGGGATGCTGTACGTCGTACCCGGTGCCATGCGACCGGAGACCAATGCGGCGCGCAGCGACTCGGCGACGCGCTCGCGCAGGGAGACGCGCTCGCCGATCTCGGGCAGCCCGGTGACGCCGCTACTGGTCATACGAGGAAGCCCGCGGGGAAGGGATCGTCGTCGGCGAGGACGTATTGCGCCGTGCCGGTGATCCACGCGCGGCCCGTGATGGTGGGCACGATGGCCGGGCGACCGGCCACCTCGGTCTCCTCCACGATGCGCCCGATGAAGTGGGTGCCGATGAAGGAATCGTTCACGAGTTCGTCACCCGGGCCCATGAGTCCGCGCGCGTGCAGCTGGGCCATGCGAGCCGAGGTGCCCGTGCCGCAGGGAGATCGGTCGAACCATCCGGGCGAGATGACCATCGCATGACGCGAGTGCTTCGCACCTGATCCGGGTGCCACGACCTGCACGTGCTTGCAGCCGCGGATGGCGAGATCCTCCGGGTGCACGGGCGAGTCCGTCTCGTTGATCGCGGCCATGAGCTGCATGCCGCGGCGCAGGATCTCCTCGCCGTTGTCGCGGGCGAACTCCACGCCGAGGGCATCGGCGTCCACGATCGCGTAGAAGTTGCCGCCGAATGCCATGTCATAGTCCACGCGACCAATGCCGGGCACGTCGACCGACAGATCGAGGCCGTAGGCGAACGATGGGACATTGCGGATCGTGACCGAGCGTGCGCCACCGTCCTGCACCGCGACTTCGGCGACGACAAGCCCGGCGGGAGTGTCGAGCCGGATGGTCGTCACGGGCTCGGTGACCTCCACGCGACCGGTCTCCACCAGCACCGTGGCCACGCCGATCGTGCCGTGACCGCACATGGGCAGGCAGCCGCTCACCTCGATGTAGACGACACCCCAGTCGGCATCGTCACGCGTCGGCGGCTGCAGGATAGCGCCGCTCATCGCGCTGTGGCCGCGTGGCTCCAACATGAGCAGACGGCGTACCTCGTCCATGTGCTCCATGAAGTGCAGTCGCTTGTCCATCATGGTGGCGCCAGGGATCTCCCCGACGCCACCCACGATGACGCGCGCGGGCATCCCCTCGGTGTGGGAGTCGACCGCGTCGAAGGTGCGCGAGGCGCGCATGTCAGGCCGTCGCGAGACCCGCGTCGATCGCCACCTGCGTCGCGGCGCGCACGACCGACTCCTGCTCGGCCGTGAGGGGCAGGCGCGGCGGGCGGCACGGACCGCCGTAGCGACCGACCATGTCCATCGACAGCTTGATGGCCTGCACGAACTCCGTCTTGGAGTCCCAACGCAGCAGCGGATGCAGGGTCCGGTAGAGCGGCACAGCCGTGGCGAGGTCACCGGCCATCGAGGCGTCGTAAAGCGCGCGCGAGGCAGTCGGGAAGGCATTGGTGTAGCCAGCGATCCAGCCCTTGGCGCCCGCGATCGCGAGCTCGAGCACGACGTCGTCGGAGCCGATGATGACGTCGAGGCCGGGGGCGTACTCTGCGATCTCATAGGCCCGACGCGGATCGCCGCTGAACTCCTTCACCGCGACGATGAGGCCCTCGGCGTAGAGCTCCCCGAGCAGGCGCGGAGTGAGATCGACCTTGGTGTCGTAGGGGTTGTTGTAGGCGACGATCGGCAGACCTGCCTTGGCGACCTCGCGATAGTGCTCGACGACGATCCGGTCATCGGCGCGGTATGCGTTGGGCGGCAGCAGCATGACGGCCACCGCACCAGCCTCGCCTGCCTGCTCGGTCCAGCGCCGCGACTCCTGCGCGCCGTACGCCGCGACACCGGGCACGACGACTCCGCCCGCAGCCTTGGCCGCAGCGACCGCGGTCTCCACAACCTTGGCGCGCTCCTCGTGTGTGAGCGTCTGGTATTCCCCGAGCGACCCGTTGCACACCACACCATCACTGCCGTTGCGGACCAGCCAGTCCACGTGGTCGGCGTAGAGGGGGAAGTCGACGGCGCCGTCAGCGTCGAAGGGAAGTGCGGTCGCGGTGAGGATGCCGCGCCAGGGCGTCTCGGTCATGGGGTCTCCCAGGTGGTTGCCGTCAAAGGGACCCGATCCCGAGCCCAGTGGAATATTACATATCACCAGCGCCGCGTCAAGGGGCGGCCTGTCAGGTCCTGTCCCTCAAGGTCGGGCCGAGGGCCCAGGCCGTGACCCCAAGCCAGATGAGCATCCCGACGTGGAGCACGTCATTGGCAGAGAAGTAGACGCCCGAGGCCCACAGTGACTCGGTCACCCCGAGGGCGAAGTAGACGAGGTAGGCCACCTGCACGAGCACGAGGAGCACGAGCACCCACAGGACCCGTCGAGCGAGTGGCTCCGCCCATCGTCGTATGGCCAGTACGGCTGCGATGACGAGTGCGGGTATTGCGAAAAGGAGCAGCAGCTCGAAGGAGAGCAGGAAAGCGCTTGGGATGAGGACGCCGGCAATCGTGACGACGGCGTACACGAGGAGATTGAGTACGGCGTACACCGTGATGGCGCGGCGTGCACGTGCCGATGCCAGTGCATACGCGACGGCAATGACCATCGCGCTCATGCTCGCGACCTGCAGCAGACTGTAGGCGATTTCATAGCCGTTGGTGAGAGCGCACAAGTCGCGTCCGGCGCACTTGAGTTCGTAGCTGAAGGCCTGGTAGCTGATGCCGGCCGATCCCGCGGCCAGCCCGCCGAGGACTAGGGATGCGCCGAACCATGCGCGGGAGCGCTGCCCTCGACGGGACAGCAGGAAGTAGGCGCCCACGCCGAGCCAGAGCAGGGCGAGAGCGAAGACCAGGGCGCTGCTCCAGGGCTCGGCGAGCGTCACCCCGCCCGCCTCCACGCAGGGACGCTGGGCGCACCACTCGGCAGGCGTGGTGGGCGGCTGGTAGACGAGTTCGTCGACGCGCCCGCACCCGGCGAGCACAAGGGCGATGACCGCGAGACCTGTGACCCGTGCTTTCCGCAGAAACACTCGTTGCGTGGTCGCGGCCGCGGTAGGTGTCATGGGCGGAGCGTAGGGGCTGCGATGCCCCCGAAGTGTCAGACCGTGCACGTAGGTTGACTTCGTGAGCTTCCCGGACGGCACCGTCATCCACAAGTGCGGTGCAATCACGCTGGCAACCTTGCCACCGCTGTCCACAGGTGCGGTGCAATCACGCTGGCAACCTTGCCATCGTCACCCGGATCATCGCCGACGCGGATAGCGCCTACCTAGCCTGATGCCTCCGAAGCCTCTTCTCCTGACCCC
>VGBQ01000184.1 GCA_016870425.1 Actinomycetota bacterium
GGACCTGCTCGCGGCGATCCTCGCCCTCCATGGCGAGACCGTCGCGCCGCGCGGCTCCTTCAACTCCGAGGTGGGCTTGCCGCTCACCGTGCTGTCCTGCAGCACGCGGACGAGATTCCTCGTGCTCGAGATGGGCATGCGCGGCCGGGATCACATCCGCTACCTGTGCGAGATCGCGCACCCGCGGATCGCGGGAGTGATCAACGTCGGGTCCGCGCACCTGGAGCTCCTCGGCAGTCGCGAGGCTATCGCCGAGGCCAAGGGCGAGATCATCGAGGGGCTGCCCGCCGATGGCACAGCGATCCTGCACGCGGACAACCCCCTGGTCTTGGCCCAGCGCGACCGCACAGCGGCCCGCGTCGTCACCTTCGGGGAGTCACCCGACGCCGACCTGCGCGCCACGGACGTCGTCCTGGACGACCATGCGCGACCTGCTTTCACCCTCCACTGGGAGGGCGCGAGCCTGCCGGTGAGGCTCACGCTGAGCGGTGAGCACCAGGTCGCCAACGCCCTGGCCGCCACGGCATTCGCGCTCGCCGCCGGCATCAGCCTGCCCGACATCGTCGCGGCGATCGAGGCCTACGAGCCCTCGAGCAAGTGGCGCATGGAGGTCTCGGAGCGAGAAGACGGTGTCACCGTCATCAATGACGCCTACAACGCCAATCCTGAGTCGATGCGCGCCGCGCTCAAGGCACTCGCGGCCATCGGGCAGGGACGACGGACCTGGGCCGTGCTCGGGGAGATGCGCGAGATCGGGGACACGTCGGTCGAGGAGCATGACGCGATCGGGCGCCTCGCGGTGCGCCTGGACATCTCGCGTCTCATCGCGGTCGGTGAAGGCTCGCGCCCGATGCACCTGGGTGCCTGCCATGAGGGCTCCTGGGGCGATGAGTCCGCATGGGTCCCCGACGCCGCCGCGGCGATCGAGCTGCTCAAGGAGGAGCTGCGCCCCGGTGACGTCGTGCTCGTCAAGGCCTCCCGGTCGATCGGCCTCGAGGTGGTGGCCGCCGCACTACTGGAGCCGGAGTCGGCCCCATGAGGCTCGTCGTCCTCTCCGGCATCATCTCCGTCCTCACGGTCTTCATCGGCACCCCGCTGCTCATCAAGCTGCTGCTGAAGCACGGCTACTCCCAGGCGATCCGCGTCTCCACCGCCGATGAGCCCTATCCCGAGCACGAGGGCAAGCGCGGCACGCCCTCGATGGGCGGCGCAGCGATCATCGCCGGCATCGTGCTGGGCTACGGGCTCACGCACCTCATCTGGTGGACACCGCCCTCGCCCTCGGCGCTGCTCGTGCTCTACCTCGGCCTCGGCCTCGGTGCCGTCGGCGTCGCCGACGACTACCTCAAGATCTTCCGTCGCCGGGCCACCGGCCTGCGCGCGCGCACCAAGCTCATCGGGCAGGCGGTCGTCGCGCTCACCTTCGCGATCATGGCGCTGCAGTTCCCCAACGCCGTGGGGGAGACGCCCGCGACGACCGCGATCTCCTTCATCCGCGACACCCCGCTCGTGCTGCCTGCCGCGCTCTACGTCCTGTGGGTGTGGTTCCTCGTCACCGCGACGACCAACGGCGTCAACCTCACCGATGGGCTCGACGGTCTCGCCACCGGTGCGGCCACGATGACCTTCGCGGCCTACGTGCTCATCGGGGTCTGGCAGTACGGCCAGTCGTGCTTCTTCACCCCCGGGTCCTCCTGCTATCCCACCGCGAGCCCGCTTGACCTCGCTGTCGTCGCCGCTGCCGCAGCAGGGGCCTGCTTCGCCTTCCTCTGGTACAACGCCGCCCCCGCGCGGATCTTCATGGGTGACACCGGTTCGCTGGCGATCGGCGGCATCATCGCGGGACTCGCGGTCACCAGCCGCACCGAGTTGCTGCTCGCTCTGCTCGGCGGGCTCTTCGTGCTCATCTCGCTGTCGGTCATCGGGCAGGTGGCCTCCTACAAGATCCTGCACCGCCGCATGCTGCTCATGGCGCCGCTGCACCACCACTTCGAGATGAAGGGGTGGCCCGAGATCAACATCGTCGTGCGCTTTTGGATCATCCAGGGCTTCGTCGTCGCGCTCGGCCTGATGATCTTCTACGCCGAGTGGGTGCGCGGGTGACGCACGACCTCACCCCGTTGACATCGTCGGCATCCGACTGGAGCGGCCTGCGGGCCACCGTGGCCGGCATCGGTATCGCGGGTTTCGCTGCTGCGGACGCCCTGCTCGATCTCGGAGCGCAGGTGACCGTGATCGACGCCGGCGACGGCGACAAGCAGCGCGAGCGCGCGGCGATCCTGGAGATCCTCGGCGCCGACGTGCGCCTGGGGGACCACTCCTCCTGCGCCGACGACACCGATGTCTACGTCGTCTCGCCCGGGATCCCTCCGCATGCACCGGTCATCCGATCGGCGATCGAGCGGGGGATCCCGCTGTGGGGCGAGCTCGAGCTCGCGTGGCGGATCCGCCCGCCCGAGGGTGCCGCACCCTGGCTGTGCATCACCGGCACCAATGGCAAGACGACGAGCACGCTCATGCTCGATGCGATCCTGCGCGCGGGCGGACTCTCCTCGACCGCCGCCGGCAATGTGGGCGCATCACTCGTCGATGCGGTGCGCCGACCGGAGCTGGAGGTGATCGCCACAGAGGTGAGTGCCACCCAGATGCCCTTCGTCACCTCGATGTCGCCGCTGTCGGCCGCCTGTCTCAACCTCGCTCCCGACCACGTCGACTTCTTCGGCAGCATGGAGGAGTACGCCCGCAACAAGGCGCTCGTCTACCGGCACGCTCAGGTCGCCGCGGTCTACAACGTCGACGATCCCATCACCGAACAGATGGTGCGTGACGCCGATGTCGTCGAGGGTTGCCGGGCCGTCGGCTTCACGCTGGGAATCCCCGGCCTGTCGATGCTCGGCGTGGTGGACGACGCGCTCGTGGATCGCGCCTTCATCGCGGAGCGCGCATCGGCGGCCCAGGAGCTCTGCACCGTGGGCGATGTGCCCAACTCCTCGCCCGCCAACGTCGCCAATGCGCTTGCAGCAGCGGCACTCGCCCGCTCCTTCGGCGTGACCCCGGGTGCCGTGCGCGAGGGCCTGCGATCCTTCACGCCCGCCCCGCACCGCATCGCCCTGGTCGCCGAGGTCGACGGCGTGAGATACGTCGATGACTCCAAGGCGACCAACACCCATGCGGCATCCACCTCACTGCGCGCCTACGACCCGGTGGTGTGGATCGCTGGGGGACAGGCGAAGGGGCAGTCCTTCGACGAGCTCGTGCAGATGGTGGCGGGCCGGCTGCGGGGAGTGGTGCTGCTCGGCGTCGACCGTGGAGTGATCCGCGCGGCGCTGGAGGCACACGCACCCGACGTGCCGATCGTCGAAGTCACCGACTCCTCTGCTGAGGCGATGGCCGAGGTGGTCGCCGCCGCGGCGCGGCTGGCGCAGGCCGGTGACACCGTGCTGCTGGCGCCCGGCTGCGCCTCGTGGGACATGTTCCGCGACTACGGCCACCGCGGGGATGCCTTCGCCGACGCCGTCCGCGCGCGCGCCTAGGCCGCCCTCTTGACACACATGACTACCGACATATCATTAGATACATGACTATTGCTGAATTCACATTTTCGTACATGCTGCGCAACAGCGGCGAGGTGCTGAGCGTAGTCGAGCATGCGGATGTGCGCCTGGAGCGCCGTGACGGTGCCGACCTTCTGGTCGGGACGGTCGCCCGTGAAGAGGCGGTGCGCGCCAGCCTGGACATGGCCAGCCGAGTGCTGGCCCTGATGCTGTCAGATGAGCGGCTGGCTTCCGACGTGGTGGACGCGATGCGGGTGGCGCTCCCATGGGTCGAATGGCTGGACGAGGCGGACCGCCGGGAGTTTGCGGACGCGTTCGTTCGGACCGCGTCTGCCTGCCGGGACACGGGCCAGTACGGACCGATGGCGAAACTGCTGAATCGTTGGAAGGCCTCCGCCGAGATCGCGCAGTCGCCCGAACTTGAGGCACTGCTGACCGCGCCCCGCGGCAAGGACAAGCGTGTTGCTCTGAGTCGACCTGGTGTCTGAGGTGTCGCCGAGCGAGGCCCCGTCGGTTCGGCGTCCCGCACGGCCCGGTGACTGGGCGGTGGTCGCTCGGTCGACGAAGGTGGCGGCTGCGTGGAATGAGCTTGCGAACGGCGCTGCGGGTGAGATGCAGCGGGTCTACGACCAGTTGGCAAAGGAGCCGGACCGCGACGACGGTGACCGCCAGCATCCCCTTGAGGGCACGGCAGGGCGGGGAAGTTTCGAGGGCGTCGACTACGTTCGCTGGCAGATTGACGTCACCTCGGTGGCCGCATCTGGTACTTCATCGACCGGACACCGATAGGTTCGGGGCAGAAGCGTCGTTCGGGGACGGTGATCATCGACGCGGTTCACTCGGGCCATCCGAAGACCACCGAGACGCGACCGACCGGTAAGCGCCGCCCCGGCCGCAACTGACACGCGACCTCCAGGCGCCGGGCGAGACCGGGCAACCTGCCTGGGCGCGCCGTTGACTCCTGCGGAGCGGCGCCTTGCCCCAAGGGATGGCGACACGCCCAGGAATCTCCCTGGCCCCACGGGTCACGCCCGGAACACTGTCCCCTATGGCCTCGACCCTCCCCACGACGCGCGCGTCCCGGGGGGCCGGGGAGGAGCCGCCGGTCCGGCGCTCGCTGCTCAACCACCCGATGGGGCTGTACTACCTGCTCATCGGAGCGACCCTCGCGCTCCTCGGGCTCGGCCTGCTCATGGTCTTGAGTGCATCGTCGGTCCTGTCGATCCGGCTCCATGGGTCGGCGTACACCCTGGCGCAGCGGCAATTGCTCTTCGCGGGTATCGGGATCGTGCTCATGATCGTCGCGACGCGCCTGAGCGTGCGCACCTGGCGCAGGCTCGCCTGGCCCGCGCTCATCGTCGCCCTGGCCCTGCTCGTGGCCGTCCTCGTCGTGGGCGTGGAGGTGTCCGGGCAGCGCAACTGGATCGACATCGTCGGTCCCTTCCGACTGCAGCCATCGGAATTCGCCAAGATCGCCCTCATCTTGTGGAGTGCCGAC
>VGBQ01000185.1 GCA_016870425.1 Actinomycetota bacterium
GATGAGCACGGTGTCATCCCCGGCCACCGTCCCGAGGATCGACCCCCAGTGGGCTCCGTCGAAGGCCGACGCGAGGTACTGGGCACCGCCGGGAGGAGTGCGTACGACGACGATGTTGAGTGAGTGATCGATGGAGACGGCGAGCTCGTGAAGGGCGCGCGCGAGCCGCGTCGACTCGACGGCAGCCTCGGGCCGGTCCGGCGGCTGCTCAGATGTCACCGCGTAGACACTGCGACCATCGCCGGCCGGCACCTTGGCGGCACCGAGCTCCACGAGATCGCGTGAGAGCGTCGCCTGCGTCACGGAGAAGCCTTCGTCAGCGAGGACGGCCCGCAGCTCTTCCTGGGAGTGGATGCTGCGTGTGCTCAGAACGTCGACGATGCGGATCCGCCTCGCGGCCTGGGTGCGCGGACTGCTCATGTGAGCGCCCCGACGGCAAGGGGCCAGCGCTCCGCGACGAGCGCGAGATCGTCGTCGTCGAGCACGAGCGGCGGTGCCAGGCGGATGACGTCGGACGCGACCGCGTTGACGAGCAGCCCGTGAGCCCGCGCCGACGCCTCAAGATCTGCCGCGCGGGGCTCCGTCAGCACCGCACCCAGCAGGAGTCCGCGACCGCGCACATGGGAGACGTGAGAGGCCCCCGTCACGATCTCGGTCAGCCGCTCACCCGCCACGCGCGCCCGGTCGACGAGCCCGTCGCGCTCGATCACGTCGAGCACGGCGAGCGCGGCAGCGCAGCTCACGGGATTGCCGCCGAAGGTGGAACCGTGACTGCCGGGGCCGAGCAGGCTGGCGGCCTGGCCGAACGCGATGCAGGCGCCGATCGGCAGTCCTCCACCCAGTCCCTTGGCCAGGGTCACCACATCGGGTGACACTCCCTCGGCGTGATGGGCGAACCACGCACCCGTGCGACCGATACCGGTCTGCACCTCGTCGAGCACGAGCAGCGCGCCGTGCGCATCGCATGCCTCGCGAGCGGCGGAGAGATAACCGGCCGGTGCCGGAATCACGCCACCCTCACCCTGGATCGGCTCGAGGAAGACCGCGGCGGTATCCCCGTCGACCGCTGCGCGCAGGGAGTCGATGTCGCCGAAGGGCACGGTCATCACCTCCCCGGGGAGTGGCCGGAAGGGATCCTGCTTGGGCGGCTGAGCGGTGAGCGCCAGAGCGCCCATGGTGCGGCCGTGGAAGGAGCGCTCTGCCACGACGACGCGCGTGCGCCCTGTCCGACGCGTCAGCTTGAAGGCAGCCTCGTTGGCCTCCGCGCCGGAGTTGCAGAAGAACACGCGCCCTTCGCGCTCCCCCGACGGGTCAAGGAGCGCGACGAGCCGCTCGGCGAGGGCAATGGCCGGCAGCGTCATCGCGAGGTTGCTCGTGTGGCCGAGCGTGCCTGCCTGCTCTGCGACGGCGGTCACGACATCGGGATGCGCATGGCCGAGCGCGTTGACGGCGATGCCGGCGAGCAGGTCGACGTACTCCCTGCCCTCGACATCCCAGACGCGTGCGCCACGACCGCGCACCAGGGCGATCGGCGGCGTGCCGTAGTTGTCCATGAGCGATCCGCGCCAGCGCTCCTGGACACTCGCCGTGGTGAGGCCGTCCTGTGCCGCCACCGCGGTCGTGCGCGTGGTCATGCTGGCTCCCCGTCGGGAAGGACCATCGTCCCTACGCCGGTGTCGGTGAAGACCTCGACGAGGAGCCCGTGCGGGACGCGGCCATCGATGACGTGCGCCCGCGGCACCCCGCCTTCGACGGCGCGCAGGCAGGCCTCCATCTTGGGCACCATGCCGGATTCCAGGGCGGGGAGCAGGTCGCGCAGTGCGCTCGCGCGAATCTCAGCGATGACCTCCGTGCTCGCCGGCCAGTCGGCGTAGAGACCAGGGACGTCCGTGAGCACGACGAGCTTCTCCGCACCGAGCGCCACGGCTAGTGCGGCAGCGGCCGTGTCGGCGTTGACGTTGTGCGCGGTGCCGGCGGCATCGGGTGCCACCGTCGAGACCACCGGGATGCGCCCGTCATCCAGCAGGGCGGTGACGAACTCCGGACGCACTTCGACGACGTCACCCACGAGGCCGAGGTCCACCTCGGCTCCATCGACCACGGTGCCGCGGCGCTCAGCCAGGAAGAGATGCGCATCCTCGCCGGAGAGACCGACGGCAAAGGGCCCGTGCGCGTTGATGAGCGTGACGATCTCCCGCTGCACCTGTCCCGTGAGGACCATCCGGACGACATCCATTGCTTCGGGCGTGGTGACGCGCAGGCCGCCGCGGAACTCACTGGCGATGCCCACGCGATCGAGCATCGCGGAGATCTGCGGGCCGCCGCCGTGGACGACGACGGGGCGCAGCCCCGCGAGGCGGAGGAAGACGATGTCTTCAGCGAATGCCCGCTTGAGAGCGTCGTCAGTCATGGCGTTGCCGCCGTACTTGACGACGACGGTGGCGCCGCGGAAGCGCTCGAGCCACGGCAGCGCCTCGGCGAGGACGGAGGCCTTGTCCTGCGCGCTCATGTGGAGTACGCCGAGTTCTCGTGGACGTAGTCGGCCGTGAGGTCGTTGGTCCACACGGTTGCCTCCGCCTCCCCCGCGGCGAGGTCGATCGCGATGCGTATGGTGCGACCCGTCATGTCGACGAGGTCGCGCGCATCCCCCGCGGCCCCGTCTCGACACACCCACACGTCGTTGATGGCCACATCGACCTGGTCAGCGGCGAAGGTGGCCGACGTGGTGCCAATGGCGGAGAGCACTCGACCCCAGTTGGGATCTTCGCCATGGATCGCGCACTTGAGCAGATTGCTCCGCGCGACGGCCCGCGCGACCTCGACCGCATCGTCCTCCGTGCGTGCTCGTGCCACAGTGATGGCGATGTCCTTGCTCGCTCCCTCAGCGTCGCCGATCAACTGCAGCGCGAGCTCGGCGCACGCTGCGGAGATCGCCTCGGCGAGAGCTGCGGGCGTGGGCTGGACCATGGCCGCGCCGCTCGCCATGGCGATGACCGCGTCGTTGGTGGACATGCACCCGTCGGAGTCGATGCGATCGAAGGTGACACGGGTGGCTGCCGCAAGTGCCTGAGCGAGCGTGTCCGGGTGGGCCACGGCATCGGTCGTGATCACGACGAGCATGGTGGCTAGGCCGGGCGCGAGCATTCCCGCGCCCTTGGCCATGCCGCCCACGGTGAAGCCGTCGCCACGCACGGTGACGACCTTGGGCACCGTGTCCGTCGTCATGATGGAGATGGCCGCATCCATCCCGCCATCCGCACTGAGCGCTGCTGCCGCAGCGTTGACGCCGGGAAGCAGGAGGTCCATGGGCAGGCGCTCGCCAATGAGTCCGGTGGAGCAGACGCCGACTTCTCCCGCGCCGGTCGCCACACCCGCCGCGCTCAACATCTCGGCCACGTGCTCCGCCGTGCGGTGCGTGTCAGCGAATCCCTCCGGACCCGTGCAGGCATTGGCACCGCCGGAATTGAGCACGACCGCGTGCAACTCACCGTCGGCAACCGCCTGGCGCGTCCAGAGCACGGGCGCAGCGGGAAACCGGTTCGAGGTGAAGACCGCCGCGGCCGACTGGAGGGGGCCGTCGTTCACGACCAGGGCCAGGTCGGGACGCCCGCTCGCCTTGAGCCCCGCCGTGACTCCGGCAGCACGGAATCCCTGGGGCGCGGTCACGGTCACGGGGCAACTCCTACATCGGTGAGGCCGGCGCTCTCGGCGAGTCCCAGCATGAGGTTGGCATTTTGGAGGGCCTGGCCCGCCGCACCCTTGATGAGGTTGTCGAGCGCTGCCACCACCACCGCGCGACCCACACGGGGATCGGCAGCCGCTTGCAGGTGCACGGCGTTGCCGCCGAGCGTCGACGATGTCTGCGGCCACTGGCCGGCGGGGAGGAGGTGCACGAATCGCTCCCCGGCGTACGCCGCATGCAGGCATTCGCGCAGGTCGTCGGTCGTCACTCCCTCGGCGAGATCCGCCGAGCACGCGGCCAGGATGCCGCGCGGCATGGGAGCGAGAAGCGGGGTGAAGGACACGCGCACCGATGCACCGGATGCATGGCCGAGCGCCTCCTCCATCTCGGGCGTGTGCTGGTGCACTCCCCCGACCTTGTAGGCAGACATGGATCCCATCACCTGCGAGGCGAGCAGTGTCTCCGAGGGAGAGCGGCCGGCACCCGATGTGCCCGATGCCGCAACCACGCTGATGACCGAGTCGATGAGTCCCTCGGCGAGGAGGGGTGCCAGCGCGAGGGACACGGCCGTCGGGTAGCACCCGGGGTTGGCGACGCGCGTTGCTTCGGCCACCTGCGCACGCACCCCGGGCAACTCGGGCATGCCGTAGACCCAGTGGCCGGCGTAGGAATCGTTGTAGAACGCCTTCCAGGCGGACTCATCCTCAAGCCGGAAATCGGCGCCGAGGTCCACGATGCGCTGGTCGGCAGGCAGGGCACGCACGAGACCGGCTGACTCACCATGGGGCAGCGCGAGGAAGACGACGTCGGCATCGCGCAGGGCGTCGGGCTCTGCGGCCACCAGGGCGCGGTCGGCCAGTGCGGGGAGTTGGGGGTGCACCTCGCCGAGGCGGCGGCCGGCCTTGGAGCCCGCGGCGACGGCCCCCACCTCGAAGTCGGGGTGCCCCAGGAGCAGCCGCAGGAGCTCGCCCCCGGCATAGCCGGAGGCGCCGGCGACGGAGGCAGTCAGGGGCATGCGGGAAAGTATACGCATACTCGCATAGTTCCTCAGCCCCCGCGTAGGACCGCCCCATGGCGCCGGGCGGCCTCAGCGATCCCGCCCTCGCGGGCTGCGGCGATCTCCTCAGCCGACAGGGTGCGATCGCTCGCCCGGAACCTCAGCGCGAAGGCCAGGGACCGATGCCCCTCGGGCACCTGCGGACCGGCGTACACATCGAACAGGCGGACGTCCTCGCACAACTCCCCCGCGCCGTCGCGCACGGCGTCGGCGACGTCAGCCGCCGGCACCGAGTCGGCGACGACGAGCGCGATGTCCTCCTTGGCCACGGGCGGTGTCCGGACGTCAGGCGCAGGGGCCACATCGTGCG
>VGBQ01000186.1 GCA_016870425.1 Actinomycetota bacterium
GGTGGAAGTCGCATCCGCCGGGCAGATCCCCGGGGTACGGCGGGTCACCGGGCAGGCCGACCGGCGCATAGCGAGCAGCCGGATCGCCCACGCGCGGGAAGGCACCGGCCAGCGCCCGCGTGTAGGGATGCTGCGGATCATCGAAGACCTCCAGCCCGGGACCGATCTCCACGATCCGCCCGGCGTACATCACCGCGATGCGATCGCAGGTCGTGCCCAGCACGCCGAGGTCGTGCGAGATGAGCACCATGCCCATGCCGAGGTCGCGCACCAGCCCGGTGAGCAGGTCGAGCACCTGCGCCTGCACCATCACGTCGAGCGCGGTGGTGGGCTCATCGGCGATCACCAGGTCGGGCCCGCATGCGAGCGCCATGGCGATCATCACGCGCTGGCGCTGGCCGCCGGAGAGTTCATGGGGGTACGCCGATGCCCGCGATGCTGGCAGCCCCACCTGCTCGAGCAGCTCGCGCACGCGTGCATCGGGATCGGCCGCGGTCTTGTGCAGTCTGATCGGCTCCGCGAGCTGCTTGCCGATCGACTGCACGGGGTTGAGCGAGTGCAGCGCGCCCTGGAAGACGATGGCCGCATCACTCCAGCGCGCCGCGCGCAGCTTGCCCCAGCTCATGGTGAGCACGTCGGCGCCGTCGAGCAGGATCTCCCCGCCCACGCGAGCGCTGTCGGGCAGCAGTCGCAGCACCGTCGCCGCGAGCGTGGACTTGCCACAGCCGGATTCGCCCGCGATGCCGAGGACCTCGCCGCGCTCCACCGACAGCGTCACGCCGCGCACGGCTGGCACCGGACCGTCGGGGCCGGCGTAGTCCACGCTGACGTCGCGCCACTCCAGCAGGCTCATGTGCGGCCTTCCATGATCCGCTCCATCGCACGCCCCACCAGTGTGAACGCCAGCACGACGAGGACCACGCAGATGCCCGGCGGCAGGACATACCACCACGCGCCCTGGCTCACCGCGCCCGTCGAGAAGGCACTGTCGAGAATCGCACCCCACGATGGCGCGAGCGGATCGCCGAGGCCGAGGAAGGACAGCGTCGTCTCCGACAGGATCACGATCGCGACCGTGAGCGTGGTGTTGGCCAGCACGAGCGGGAAGACATTGGGCAGCACATGCCGGGTCATCTGATGCCAGTTGCCCGCGCCGAGTGCCTTGGATCTCTCGATGTACGGGCGCCCCTCGATCGACAGCGTCTGCGCGCGGATAAGGCGCGCTGTGCCGGCCCAGGAGGTGATGCCGATGACGATGATGAGGTTGAGCGTGCTCGGCCCGAGCACCGTGGCGAGGACGATCGCCAGCGGCAGGAAGGGGATGACGAGGAACCAGTCGGTGACGCCCACCAGCGCGTGCGATCCAGCACCCCGGAAGTGTCCAGCCATGATGCCCACGGCGGTGCCGATGACCATGGAGATGAGGGTTGCCGCCAGCCCGACCGTGAGCGAGATGCGCGTGCCGTAGGCGAGCAGCAGCAGGATCGAGCGACCGTCCTCGTCGGTGCCGAGCGGATAGGCCAGCGACGGCGGATCGAATCGCTCGCCCGTGGCCTTCGTGACGTCGAGCGACTCCGGCGAGATGAGGATCGGTGCGAGGATCGCCACGAGCACGAAGAACGCCAGGATGATCAGCCCGGCCATGCCGGCTCGATCGTGGCGGAATTGCTCCCAGAAGCGCGCGAGTGCCCGCCGCCGGCGCTGCGTCGCGAGGCTCACTGCCTGACCCCGGTCACTGCCTGACCCGCGGATCGATGATCACGTAGAGCAGCTCCGCGATGAGGTTGGCCCCGATGACGGCGATGGAGAAGAGCAGGAAGGTCGCCTGCAGCAGCGGGATGTCCGGGCCGCGCAGCGCCTCGTAGGTCAGCAGGCCGAGACCGGGCCAGGAGAAGACCGTCTCCACGGTGATCGCGCCGGTGACGACGAAGCCGAGCGAGAGGAAGATGAGCGTGATCGTCGGCAGCAGCGCATTGGGCACGGCGTGGCGCTTGCGCACCATGACATCGCGTAGTCCCTTGGCGCGCGCGAGCATGAGGTACTCGGATTTGCGCTCGTCAATGAGCGAGGCGCGCATCACCAGCGAGTAGTCGGCCAGATAGATCAGCGTGAGTGTGAGGCACGGCAGGAACATGTGCCACAGCACGTTGAGCCACCCGGCCGGCGTGGACGTATCAACGCCGGGTGAGGCGATGCCGCCGACGGGGAAGAAGCCCGGCAGGCCGAAGGCGCCGACGCCGAGCACGATGAGCAGCATCATGCCGAGCCAGAACTCCGGCATGGAGTAGAGCGTGAGCGTGGTGCCGGTCGACACCTTGTCGAATCGGCTGCCGGGCTTCCAGCCCGCGCGGATGCCGATCCAGATGCCGACGATCGTCGCGATGACGATGGCCGTACCGAGCAGCAGTACGGTCGGCCACACCCGTTCGCCGATCAGCTCCCACACCGGCTGCGAGAAGCGCGTGGAGTCGATGCCGGGATCAAAGGGATTGCGGATGTAGGCGAAGAACTGCTCCCAGATCGGCCGGTTGAGCTCCTCACGCAGCGCGGCGATCTGCTCCGGGTCCATGTTGCGACCGCGCGTGTAGAGCCCGATGGGGTCACCGGGCAGCAGCCGGAAGAGGAAGAAGTTGAAGACCACGACGAAGGCGAGCGTGACGACGGCACGCAGGATCTTGCCCGCGACGATGCGCGCCGTCGGGCCGGTGACCCGGCGCGGCCGGATCGGATCCGGCTCGCCGACCGCGACCTCCTGGAGGAGGCTCACTCCTTCATGTCCTCCGTCGACTTCGACCGCATGCGCACGAGCGCGATGACCAGGCCGATGATGACCAGCGCCGCGATGACCAGTCCGATGATGAGCCCGGTGTTGGAGCCACCCGAGGTCTCCTCGGCCGCGGTGGAGCCGCCGGCATCGGCCGACTCCGATGCGCCCGGCGACGCACTCGCGCTCGCGGAGGACTCTTCCCCACCGGTGTCGGCGCTGATCGGCTCGACGTTCTCGTAGGAATACGTGCCGTACTGGAAGAGCAGCGACCCGCTGCCCTCCGGCTGGCCGACGAATCCGGTGAAGCGATCCGAGCGGTAGGCCTCGAGGTTGTCGTAGTAGTAGGTGACGACGTAGGCCACGTTGTCGTAGATGATCTGCTGCATCTGCTTGACGATCTCAGCGCGCGCGGCCTGGTCGGTCTCCTCGGACTGCGCGGCGTAGAGCGCGTCGTACTCCGGATCGCAGAAGAACGAGTCCGACAGGTCGGCGTAGACCTCGCCCCCATCCTCGTAGGAGCGCTTGCCGCAGGTGAAGGTGGACAGTTGGTAGTCGGGGTCGGGCTCGACGACCCAGCCCCACTCGAACATGTCGAATTCACCGCGACCGATGATCTCGAAGAGCGCGTTCTCGTCGACCGGCTTGATGTCGGCCTCGATGCCGATGGCGGCGAGGTAGGACTTGAAGTACTCCCCGGACTTCACGGAGGAGTCGGAGTCGGTGCGCACGAAGAGGCGATACTTCATGGGTACGCCGTCCGGGCCGATGCGTACGCCGTCCGGCCCCATGGCGTAGCCAGCCTCGTCGAGGATCTGGTTAGCCAGCGCCGGGTCGTAGGTTTGCGTGCCCGGATCGATGTGCAGCGTGGAGTAGGTCGGCGGGATGATCGTCGCCCCGGGGGTGCCGTAGCCGTCGAGGATCTTGTCGACCAGCTGCTGGCGATCGATGGCGTGCGAGATCGCCAGGCGCACCCGCTGGTCCTGCATGTGCGGGTTGCCATCGCCGATGGGCGTGCCGTCCACCAGGGCCGCTCCCATGTTGAAGGCGAGCTCGTTGAAGCCGGAGTAGGACCCGGCGTACGTCGTGATGCCCTCCTGGCCCTCCAGGGTGCTGAAGACGTCGGCGGTGAGACCGGAGGCGAAGTCGATCTCGCCCTTGATGAGGGCCTGGCCGAGTGCGTCGGGGTTGTTGTAGATGCGGAAGACGAGCTCGTCGACCTGGGGGCGGCCCTTGAAGTAGTTGTCGTTGGCCACCATGCGGATGAACTGGCCGGTGCGCCGCTCCACGACCAGGAAGGGGCCGGATCCGACGAGCGTCTCGCCCTCGGCGGGCTCATTGGCGAAGGACTTCACGGCCTTGGCATCGACGCCACTCCACACGTGCTCGGGGAGGATGTAGACCGCGAGGCGCTCCATGATCGGCGAGGGGACCTTGGTCGTCATGACGACGGTGCGGTCATCGGGCGCGGTGACCGAGGTGATGTTGCGGACGTAGTTGCCGTAGTTGCGCTGCTCGTAGCGGCCCTCGAGGATCCGATTGAAGGTGTAGACGACGTCATTGGCCGTCAGCGGCGTGCCATCGGACCACACCAGGTCGGGGCGCAGCGTGTAGGTCCAGGTCTTGCCGTCGGCGGAGGTCTCCCACGACTCGGCGAGCCCGGCATCGGGCGTGAAGTCGACCGAGCTGGTCGACAGCAGCGTGGCGTACTGCAGCTGGAACATCTCGTAGGACTCCGCGAGGATCCCGGTGAAGGGATTGAGGGAGTCGATGTCGCTGAGGATGCCGACGGTGAAGACCACCGGGTCGGCCGCCTGCGCGTGGGGTACGGCGGCTGCCGGCACCGCGACGATGGTGGCCGCGGCCACTCCGGCGATCAGTCTGCGGATCACGTCATCTCCCTCGTAGTGTGCTCGCGTGACTTCCCCGATTGCCCCCCGCGACCCCGGCGACGATCCCTACGCCTGGATGCGTGATGACGCACGAGTGCTTCCCCATCTCGAGGCCGAGCGCGCGGCCTACGACGCCCGCATGGCCGCCCTCGCGCCGCTCGCGGCGGAGGTCCTCGCGGAGCTCGTGGCGCGCACGCCCGATGCTGAACGCTCGGTCAGCAGGGATCACGGTTCCCATGCCTACTACACGCTGACCCGTCCCGGGCGAGAGTTGCCCGAATTGCGACGAAGCGGCCCCGAGGGCGATGAACTCCTCGTTGATCTCGCGTCCTTCG
>VGBQ01000187.1 GCA_016870425.1 Actinomycetota bacterium
GGAATTGACGACATCGAGCACGGGCGCGGGGAAGACACCGAGCACGATCGTGAGGAGCACCACCGGCACGAGCGAGGTCACCTCGCGACCGTCGAGGTCCCTCATCCCCTCCACATGCGGGGACTCCGGCCCCGTGGCCACCTTCTGGTAGAGCCGCAGAGCGTACGCCGCCGCCAGCACGATGCCGAGGGTGGCGATGACGGCCACCACGACGTAGCGCGAGAAAGTGCCGAGGAGCACCAGGAATTCGCCGACGAAACTCGCCAGGCCCGGTAGCGCGATGGCCGACATCGCGGCGAAGAGGAAGAAGCCCGCGAGCACCGGGGCGACCTTGTTGACTCCGCCGTACGTCGCGATGGCGCTCGATCCGCCGGCGCGCTGCATGAGGAAGCCGGCAGTGAGGAAGAGCGCGGCAGTCGCCAGGCCATGGCCGAGCATGTAGAGCGTCGAGCCGGTCATCGACCAGGTGGTGAAGACGAAGATACCCAGCGCGATAAACCCGAAGTGAGACATCGAGCTGTAGGCAAAGAGACGCTTCATGTCGGTCTGGCCGAGTGCGACGAGTGCGCCGTAGATGATGCCGATGACGGCCATGGCGATCACCAGAGGCGCGTAGAACTCCGAGGCGGCCGGGAAGATCGGCAGGAGATAGCGGATCATGCCGAAGGTGCCGACCTTGTCGAGCACGCCGATGAGGAGCACGGCGGTGGCCGGGGTCGACTCCTTCGCGGCATCCGGCAGCCACGTGTGGAAAGGCCACAGCGGCGCCTTGATCGCGAAGGCGATGAAGAAGCCGAGGAAGAGGAACTTCTGGGTCGTGGGGTCGATGTCCAGGCCGACCAGGGCCGCGAAATCGAAGGTTCCCTGCCCGAGCTGCTGCGCCGAGACGACGTAGAGGCCGATGAGCGCGGCCAGCATGAGCAGGCCACCAACCAGGCTGTAGATGAGGAACTTCACCGCCGCGTAGGACCTGTTGGGCCCGCCGTAGCGGCCGATGAGGAAGTAGACGGGGATGAGCATGACCTCGAAGAGGACGTAGAAGAGGAAGACGTCGGTGGCCGCGAAGACGCCGATCATCAGCGTCTCGAGCACGAGGATGAGGGCGAAGTAGCCCTTGACGCTCTGGCCCTCCTGGACGTCGTTCCACCCCGCCAGGATCGTGACCGGCACGAGCGTCGTGGCGAGGGCCACGAGCACCAGGCCGATGCCGTCGACACCCACGGCGTAGGAAATACCGAAGGCCGGGATCCAGGGGTAGTTCTCGACGAACTGGAAAGCCGCGGTGGAGTCAGCATCGAATTGCAGGCCCATGACGATGGTGAGCACGAGCGCAGCGAGTGAAAAGACCAGTGCGGCCTGCTTGATGAGCCTGACATTGTCGCGGGGCAGCACGAGGAGCACGAGTGCGCCGACCAGCGGCACGATGCCGAGGATCGTGAGCCAGGGGATTGTCGTCACGGGAGCCTCACCACCGCGAGCACGACCACGACGAGGACGGCGCCGGCGACCATCGCCAGTGCGTAGGAGCGGGCGAATCCGGTCTGCCAGCGACGCAGTCGCTCGCCTGACCCGCCGACGAATGCCGCGAGACCGTTGACAATGCCGTCGATGCCGCGGCTGTCGACGCCGATGAGTGCGCGCGAGACGCTGTACGTCGGCTGGACGACGAGGACGTCGTTGATGGCATCGTCGTACATGCTGTTGCGCGCCGCCTTCGTGAGGATGTTGACGTCCTGCGGGGCCTCCACGGGCACGTCCTTGCGGTACATCGCGATCGCGATCCCCACGCCCACGAGGACGACGACGAGCGTGGCGATCTCGAGCAGGATCGTCGGGAAGGGCAGCGGCGACTGCTCCAGCCCCGTGACGGGAGTGAGCCAGTCGATGATGTCGCCCCAGAAGAGCAAGGCCATGCCGGTGAACATCGAGCCGATGGCCAAGATGATGAGCGGGACCGTCATCACGGCCTTGGACTCATGCGGGTGGGCATCGTCGGGCCAGCGCGGCTTGCCGAAGAAGGTCATGATCACCATGCGCGTCATGTAGAAGCCCGTGATGCCCGCCGCGATGATCGCGCAGACGCCGACGAAGACATTGACCTCGAAGGCCGCGTGGATGATGTCGTCCTTGGACCAGAAGCCGGAGAACGGCGGAATGCCGATGATGGCGAGGTAGGCGGCCATGAAGGTCAGCCACGTGACCACCATGACCTTGCGCAGGGCGCCGTAGCGACGCATGTCCTGCTCGCCGTTCATGCCGTGGATGACCGAGCCTGCGCCCAAGAAGAGGTTGGCCTTGAATACTCCGTGCGTGAGCAGGTGGAAGATTGCGAAGACGTAACCGACGGGGCCAAGACCGGCGGCCAGCACCATGTAGCCGATCTGGCTCATCGTGGAGCCGGCCAGGGACTTCTTGATGTCGTCCTTTGCGGATCCGATGAAGGCCCCGAGGAACATCGTGATGACGCCAATGACCATGACAGCGGTCAGCGCAAAGATCGTGCCGTCGTAGATCGCCCCGCTCCGCACGATCAGGTAGACCCCTGCGGTGACCATCGTGGCCGCGTGAATCAGGGCGGAGACGGGTGTCGGGCCCTCCATGGCATCCAGCAGCCACGCCTGGAGAGGGAACTGAGCCGACTTGCCCGCCGCCGCGAGCAGCAGGAGCAGGCCGATCCAGGTGAGCGTGGACTCGCTGGCCTCGCCCGCCATGGCGAAGACCTCGTCAAAGACGACGGTGCCGAAGGTGATGAAAATGAGCATGATCGCCAGGCTCAGGCCCAGGTCGCCGATGCGGTTCATCACAAAGGCCTTCTTGCCCGCGGCCGCCGCGCTCGGCTTGTACTGCCAGAAGCTGATGAGCAGGTAGGACGCAAGACCGACGCCCTCCCAGCCGACGTAGAGCAGGAGGTAGTTGTCGGCGAGGACCAGCAGCAGCATCGCTGCGACGAAGAGGTTGAGGTAGCCGAAGAACTTGCGCTTGTCGGGGTCGTGCTCCATGTAGCCGAGCGAGTAGATGTGGATCAGCGATCCGACGATGGTGATCAGCAGGACGAAGACCATCGACAACTGATCGAGCTGCAGGGCGACGGGAGCAGTGAAGCCACCGACGAAGACCCACTCGAAGAGCGTCTGTCCGATTGCTCGATCGTCCGCCGAGCGAGCGAGCAGGCCCACGAGCAATGCCACGGCGTAGACAGCCGCGGCGACGACCATGAGTACGGCGAAGTACGGGCCCCAGCGGTTTGTCCGACGGCCGCCGAGCAGGAGGACGGTGGCACCCAGCAGTGGCAGGGCGATGAGGAGCCAGAGATAGGAGAACACCCCCGTCGCCTCCGCCAAGGGTGAGATGACGGGCGCGATCTGGGTCGCGTCCGCCAGCGGTGCAGCGCCGGTCCCGATCACGGCGCCTCCTTCTTAATCACGTCATGTCCTTCTCTGACCCGGGAGCGTGTGCCTCGTCCCGGGGCGATCGTCAGTACTTCAGCAGGTTGGGTTCGTCGATGGAGGCTGAGCGCCGCGACCGGTAGATCGCGACGATGATCGCCAGACCCACGACCACCTCGGCGGCGGCGACGACCATCACGAAGAAGGCGATCACCTGACCCTCGAGATTGCCCTGCATACGAGCGAAGGCGACGAAGGCCAGGTTGGCCGCGTTGAGCATGAGTTCGATCGACATGAAGACGACAATCGCATTGCGGCGCACGAGCACGCCGACCGTGCCGATCGTGAAGAGCACGGCGGCCAGGATGACGTAGCTCTCGGGACTCATCGCGGCTCACCCGGGGACGTGCCGGGATCGTCCGCGACAGGGTGGTCAGCCGGACCGAGCGCAGCGCGCCCGGAGGTCAGCACCTCGGTCTCTGCCACCGCGGCAGCGTCGACGGGCCGCAGATCACCGCGCGCGCGCAGAGGCCCGGGCACGGAGATCTCGGCGACGGAGCCGTCGGGCAGCAGGGCCGGAGTGTCGACGGCGTTGTGGCGGGCGTAGACACCCGGAGCGGGCAGAGGCACCATCTGGTCGCCGCTGCGCACCCGCTCCTCGGAGAGCTCACGCTGGGTGCGACGCGGCTGCCAGCGCTCGCGGTGTGCGAGGACCAGCGCGCCGAGGGCGGCAGTGATGAGCAGGCCCGCGACGATCTCGAAGGCAAGGAGGTACTCGCCGAAGAGCAGGCGGGCGATGCCTTCGACGTTGCCGCCGTACTCCGCATTGGCTGCGTCAAGGCCGACCGCGGGCACTCCGCTCAGGGCGGTGCCGATGGCCAGCACCAGGAGGATGCCGAATCCGACGGCGAGCAGGATGCCGACCACCCGCTGACCCCTCAGCGTCTCGACGAGTGAGTCACTGGAGTCGACACCGACGACCATGAGGACGAAGAGGAAGAGCATCATGACGGCACCGGTGTAGACGATGATCTGCACCATTCCCAGGAAGGGTGCCGCGTTGGCGAGATAGAGCACCGCCAGGCTGATCATCGTCAGGGCGACCCAGAGGGCGCTGTGCACGGCACGTCGCGACAGGATCAGGCCGAGCCCGCCCGTGACGGCGAGGACGGCACACACCCAGAAGACCGCCGCCTCGGCGGCGCTGGGGCCGGTCTCGGTCATGCACTTCCCTCCCGTGCGGCGGGCTCCTGCGTCTCGAACCAGACCCGGGCGGCCTCCTCCGAGCCCTCCTGCTCCGGCACCGAGCCCGTGACCTTACCGGCGTAGTAGTCCTGCTCGGTGGTGCCGGGCACCATCCGGTGCGGCGGGGCGATCATGCCGGGGAGGAGGGGCGCGAGGAGCTCGGGCTTCTCGTAGATCAGGTCGGCGCGGTTGTCGTCGGCAAGCTCGTATTCGTTGGTCATCGTGAGGGCCCGCGTCGGGCATGCCTCGATGCACAGGCCGCAGAAGATACAGCGCAGGTAGTTGATCTGGTAGACGCGGCCGTATCGCTCGCCAGGGGAGAATCTCGCCTCATCGGTGTTGC
>VGBQ01000188.1 GCA_016870425.1 Actinomycetota bacterium
AGGCGGAAGACCAGCCACGAGAAGAACGCGCTGAAGATGCCGAAGAGCACCACGGCCACGATGAAGCCGATGGGGAACGACAGGCTGAAGCCGGACAGCAGAAGCCAGCACACCACCAGGGCGATCGCGTTGGCTGCGAGCCCGAGGAGCCAGCCGACGAAGAATCGAGGCATGCCCCGACGCTAGCGCCTGAGCAGGGCCAACCCACGGGAAATCGACTCATCGAGGCCGATTGTCCCCATAAGGAGTGGCGCGTCCGTCGGCACCAGTGCGCCCGAGGCGCTCTGGATGCGGTAGGTGATCCACGAGCTGCGATACGCCTCCTTCGACAGCGGCAGGACCGCCTGGAAGACCCCGGGCGACACTTCTTCGGTGTAGAGGTCCAGGCCCTCGCCTGAAGCGATCGGGCCGCGAGGGGGCAGGCCACGTTCGTCGCGGAATGCTGCATCAAGGTCCGCGTAGTCCATGTCGGCGTCCACCATCTCTAGGACGACGGTGACGTTTGCGCCGTCACTTGATGTGAAGCGCCAGTCGAACTCACCCCCTGGATTGGCCTCGGCCATCGGGTCAACCACATCGATTGTGCGGATCTTCACGCCCTTGGGGATGACGGATAGGGACGTGCCATTCATCCCCTGAGTGGTGACGCCGTGCAACGGGTAGACGAGGACCCCTCCGGAGAACTGCTGGTCAGGTCCGACCACGGCCGGCATCGTGATCCGGACGGGGATGTCGACGTACCTCGCTCCGGTGGGCACCGCCACGGGTGCCGCGGGGCCCACGGGCTTGAGGGTGTCGCTCAACAGCAGCTCGATCGCCAGTCGGGAACCGGGCAACGCAGGTCGGTCGAACTTCACGCGCACATTGACCGTCGACGGACCCGCAGGCACGCGCTCCTTCACGGCCGGGATCGTGGTCAGTGGCAGGATCCGCGCCGCGGGAGCCGCCTCGCCCGTGCGGTGACTCACATCGAGGATCCAGGCGCCGCCAGATCCGCTGACCGCGAGACCGACGCCGGTCACCCGCGTGACGTCAATGCCTCGCAGATCAGCCAAGTTGACCCACGCGGTTTGCGGCACCAGACGGTTGGCAGCGGCTCCCTTCGTCAGCGGCTTGAGTGCCTGGCCGCGGGTGGGCACAGTGGTCGTGGCTCCGGCGGCATCGCGGACCACCATGCGCACGTTGCCCGAAGTCGCCGGATCGATGACCACGCGCATGGAGACTCGGGAGGACGTTGACAGATCCGCCGGCGAGTCAAGATTGAGCCAGCCCGAGCCCTGGCGATCCCAGGTGATGCGCACCGCCGTGCGGCCGGGCAAGAGAACGTCACCATTGGCGCCGACGAAGATCCGAGGTCCGAGCCAACTCGTGTCATAGCCGGGGATCACGGCCCCGTAGCCACAGCGTGACCTGTACTCCTTCTCCTCGCCCGGCAACTCGCTTCCCTCGCACAGTTTCGTCGAGGTGCCTCGAGCGCCCACGTCCGAGTCGCGTTGCGGCACCGCGAGCAGTCGATCCGGGCCCGCCAGGCTGGATGCTCGCGCCATGATCTGCTTGCCCGCCACCGTCGGCGGGACGGTGCCTGTCCCGTCGATCATGGCCTGCATGGCGGTGTTGGCGTCCTGCGTCAGTCGGACGAGCGCTGCGGTGTAGGCGAGCCCCACCGTGCGCTCCTCGGCCGGTGACAGTCGAAGTCTACGTTGGCATGTCCCTGACGGCAGCAGCGCGGAATCGAACATGTCGTAGACGCCGATGGCGTCATCCGAGCCCGTGCCCGAGACCGACAGCCCCGGCGTCCATTCCGTGTTGAGGAAGTTGTGGTTGCCCCCGGCGAACCAGACACTCGATCGCAGGTGGCCCTTGCCGCCGTAGAGGTCTCGCCCGCGGTCCACGTAGGTCTGACCCTGCAGGGTGTACACGTCCCCGTCACACGCGGGCAGCAAGGTCATGGTTGGCGTGTTGGCAGGCGCGGATAGGGCGAACGCCGTGGGAGCGAGGTTGACCACGCCGCTCACGCGGGCTGGCGGGTCTGCCATGCGCTCGAGCATCTGGGCCGCGACAACGACCCCTTCACCACCGCGACTGTGACCCACCAACACGGTGCGATCGAGGTCGAGGTGACCGACCAGCCGGCTCCCCAGCCCCTTGACGCGGCCTTCGTCCGCAGCGGCGAGCGTGCGCAGATGGTGCAGGACCAGCTTGCCGCGGGCCGGCATTCCCAGATCGCTCAATCCGGCGAAGCCGCCGATGAAGTCCAGGGCATTGAGGCCGTCGGCGCTGATGCTCACGACCACGCGTCCCTGACTGGCTAGCACGTCGGCGATGTAGCGGTAGCCCTGATAGCTGGGCACCGGCCGATCTCCCAGGCCTTCGCACCACCACGGCACGGGTGTGACGGTGGGGCCCTTGTCCGAGCACCAGTCATGCATGCCATGCAGGAAGATCACCACCGGGTGCCGACCGGGGGGCACATCCCCGGAGGCGTCGACCGGATAGGTCACCTCCGAGACATCCTCGACGAGCGGAAGCCCCTCGGTCACTACACCGGCGGGGTAGCCGACATCGACGGAGTCCCACGAGCGCACGACGTCGCGGCGCACCGTGGCATAGGGCCCGCGCGCCGAGGGATCGGGGGTGTCGGCATCGCCCCTGGGCGCGGGCGGCACAGCAACCGAGGCCTGCGGCGAGACCGGCTCCTGCTCGGCGACGGAGGTGCCGCTGGTGAGGCCCAGGACGATTGCCGTCGCAGCGATGAGGGCGAGCGGACGTCTCATGTTGCTACCCCTCGGGCTTAGCCGTGCACGAGGTGGTTGGCGGGAATACCGCCAACCACCGGTCATCACGGGAACCTAGGCGCCCCAGGCGTGCGACGTCAATGGTCCGCCAAGGTCCGCGACCTGTCAGGATTGGCGCATGTCGGTGTCACTCGAGGGCAATCCCGGTTGCTCCGCGCTCGGACACCTCTACCGCCCCGAGGGCGACCGGCGCGTATGCATCACGTGCGGTCACGTCGAGACCCCTCCCGAGCCCGCGCCCGATGCCCCCGAAGGCGACGGCTGACATGGGATACGACAGGTTGCTTGAGCACAGGGTCGTCCTAGTCAGCGGCGGGACGATGGGCGTGGGTGCGGCCACGGCCGTCGCGGCAGCCGAGGCAGGCGCTGACGCCGTAGTCATCACGGGTCGACGACCCGAGTCAGCGGCGGGCACACTTGATCGGATCACGGCGGCGGGCGCGGAAGCGGCCTACGTGCAGACCGACGTGGCCGACGTGCACCAGGCCATCGCCTCGGTGGAGGAGACGATCACGGCCTTTGGTCGCATTGACTGCCTGGTCAATGCCGCGGCGGTCGTGGATCGGGGCACCTTGCTCGAGACGACCCCGGAGTTCTTTGACTGGCACGTCAACGTCAACCTCAAGGCGCCCTTCTTCACGATGCAGGCAGCGGTGAGAGACATGCTGGCGCGTGAGGCACCCGGCACCATCGTCAACATCCTGTCGACGTCCATGCACGTGGGCCAGACCATCCTGGCGGCCTACGTGGCGAGCAAGGGCGGCCTCGCGCACGTCACCAAGAACGCGGCGCACGCCCATCGCTTCGACCGCATTCGCATCAACGGCCTCAACATCGGCTGGACCATCACCGAGGGTGAGGATGCCGTGCAGCGCAGGGCCCACGGGGCCACCGACGGTTGGTACGACGAAGCCGCCGCGAGGATGCCCATGGGCAAACTCGGTCAGCCCGACGAGATCGCCGACTTCATCGTGTTCCTGCTGTCGGATCGCTCGGGCGTTGTCACCGGCTCGATCATCGACTGGGACCAGAACGTCATCGGCGCCCTCGACTGAGAGACGGGGCGGCCCGACTTCGTGCGGGTACGCCGAGAGTTCCGCGAGGGCTTCGCGCGGGCGTTCGACGCAGCCGCATCGGCGAAGGGGATGACGCTGCAACTCGACACGGAGTTGCTCGTGCGCACGGTGGAGGCTCTGCACGACGGAGCAACGATGCAGTCGCTGCTCGAGCCGGACCAACTCCCGCTCGGCACGATCCAGCAGGAAGTCATCCCCCGAATCCTCCTGGACGACGGTGAGTGGGACACCTGACTTTCACGTGGTACGGTGTCAAAATGAGTGGGATGTACTCCGTGACGGTGGGAGATCGCGGTCGACTCGTGCTCCCCGCCGAGGTCCGGGAACGCACGGGCATCCATGAGGGTGTCGAGTTGATACTCCTTGACACGCCACACGGGCTCGCGCTGCTCACTCGGGAGCAACTCAAGCGCCGCGTCCGCGCCGACCTTGCCGGTCCAAGCCTGGTCTCCGATCTCCTCGCTGAGCGCCGAGCGGCGGCGGGCCGCGAAGACACATGACCGTGCTTGATGCCTCCGCTCTTCTCGCTTACGCGCAGGGCGAGCCAGGCGAGGCGGTCGTCGAGGGCGCGCTGGATGCCGGCACGGCCGTCTGCAGCGCCGCGAACTGGTCCGAGGTCATCCAGCAACTCCGCGCGCGAGGGTCGAGATGGGATCTCGCCCGCGCGCTCTTCATGAGTTTCGGCCTCACAGTGGAGCCCGTCACGATCCAAGACGCCGAGCGAGCAGCCGAACTCTGGGAGCCTCGCTCAGGCCTGTCACTGGGCGATCGTCTGTGCCTGGCCCTCGGTGAGCGGCGCGGCGAGGAGGTGCTCACCGCCGATCAGGCCTGGGCGGGCCGGCCGGGCGTCATGATCATTCGCTGACCTCAGGCGGCGGGCAGAGCGCACGCCGGAGTGCCCCCCGGCAATCGGTGACGATTCACCGCAATCCAGCGGTAGACGCGGTCCGCCACCCAGGCCACGCCCGGCGCATCACCGATCGCGCCGATCACCGGCCAGGGTTGCGGCGCGACCCGCAGCATCTGCATGACCGCGCGACTGCCCGAGGAGACGTGGCCGTCGGCCGAGACGAACTGCACCGCGGTGGTGCAGT
>VGBQ01000189.1 GCA_016870425.1 Actinomycetota bacterium
AGCAGCGGGCGACGACGATCCTCATTGCGCGGCCGGTGCGAGCCCGCGAGCCGACCTGATCTCGTCAAGCACCGCTCCCATGATCGCCGTCGCGTCGTAGTCCTTGGGGGTGAAGACGGCCGCGACACCGCGCTCGCGCAGGTAGTCGGCGTCGGCATCCGGGATGATCCCGCCCACCACCACGACGGTGTCGTCCATGCCGGCGTCCCGCAGTCCATCGACGACGACGGGCACGAGCTCGCGGTGCGATCCGGAGAGGATCGAGATCCCCACGACATCGACGTCCTCGTCGACAGCGGCAGCCACGATCTGCTCGGGCGTGAGGCGGATCCCCTGGTAGATCACCTCGAAGCCGGCATCGCGTGCACGCACGGCGATCTGCTCGGCCCCGTTGGAGTGCCCGTCGAGGCCGGGCTTGGCCACCAGGAAGCGCAGCCGCGAACCGAGTTCGTCACCCGTGGACCGCACGGCCTCGCGCACGGCGCGCAGCTCGTCGGTGGGAGCGCCCGCGGCGATCGACGGCGTCACCCCTGTGGGAGCACGGAATTCGCCGAATGCCCCGCGCAGGGTGTCGGCCCACTCCCCGGTGGTCACTCCTGCCCGCGCGCAGGCCAGCGAAGCCGGCATGAGATTGGCATCGCCTTCGGCGGCTGCGCGCAGCTCCGCAAGGGCCGAGGCCACGGCATCCGGGTCGCGCTCCGCCCGCCATCGGAGCACGCCGTCAATCGCCTGGGCAGCGACCGTAGGATCGACTGTCTGGATTGCCGTCTCCAGATCGGCGAGCATGGGATTGGGCTCAGTCTCCAGGTGCTTGTTGACGCCGACGATCACCTGCTCGCCCGACTCGACGCGCGCACGCCGCTCAGCGTGGGCCTGCACCAGTGCGGACTTCATGTAGCCACTCTCGATCGCAGCGACCGCGCCGCCCATCTCCTCGATGCGAGCCATCTCCACGCGGGCCTCGGTCACGAGCCGCTCCACGAGATCCTCGATCACGTGCGAACCCGCGAAGATGTCGTCGTACTCCAGCAGATCGGTCTCCTCCGCCAGCACCTGCTGGATGCGCAGCGACCACTGCTGATCCCAGGGCCGCGGCAGTCCGAGGGCTTCATTCCATGCGGGCAGTTGAATGGCGCGTGCGCGGGCGTCGCGTGACAGCGTCACGGCCAGCATCTCCAGGACGATGCGCTGGACGTTGTTTTCCGGCTGCGCCTCCGTCAGTCCGAGCGAGTTGACCTGTACGCCGTACCGGAAGCGACGCTGCTGGGGGTCGGTCACGCCGTAACGGTCTCGGGTGACCTCATCCCACAGTTGGACGAAGGCCCGCATCTTCGCCATCTCCTCGACGAAGCGCACACCGGCGTTGACAAAGAAGGACATGCGCGCCACGACATCACCGAATCGCTCGGGTGGCACCTGACCGGAGTCGCGCACGCCGTCGAGCACGGCAATCGCCGTTGCCATCGCGAAAGCGATCTCCTGCACCGGTGTCGCTCCGGCCTCCTGCAGGTGATAGCTGCAGATATTGGTCGGATTCCACTGCGGCGCCTGCTGGACGGTGTGGACGATCATGTCGGTGATCAACCGCAGCGATGGCCGCGGTGGGAAGATGTAGGTGCCTCGGGAGAGGTACTCCTTGATGATGTCGTTCTGGGTTGTGCCTTGGATGTCGACTTCGGCGACACCCTGCTCCTCCGCCGTCACGACATAGAGCGCGTAGAGCCACATGGCGGTGGCGTTGATCGTCATCGACGTGTTCATCGTGCCGAGCGGGATGCCGTCGAAGAGTCGCCGCATGTCGCCCAGATGTGCGACGGGCACCCCGACTTTGCCCACCTCGCCCGCGGCCATGGGGCTGTCCGGGTCGTAGCCGGTCTGGGTCGGCAGGTCGAAGGCCACGGACAGGCCCGTCTGGCCCTTGGCCAGGTTGCGGCGGTAGAGCGCATTGGACTCCGCCGGGGAGGAGTGGCCGGCGTAGGTCCGCATGATCCAGGGCTTGTCCCTCGGCCGATCCACACCTCAACCCTACCCAGCGGTAGCCCGAGGTGGCGAGGTCCTTCCCCGTGCCCCACCATGGGGGCGTGGGCACGTCGTACTCCTACGCCGTCGGGCCGGTCATGGCCTTCGTCTTCCTCGGTGTCCTCATCCTGCTCTTGCGCTGGGCCTTCCGCCGCGGCGTCTCCGTCGTCGCGGCTCCGCCCCGCCAGGGCTCCACGGACGACTACGGCCTGCTGGTGCCGATCGCGACTCCCCCGACGTACGTCGAAGGCGAGATCATGCGCCGCCAGCTCGAGGATGCCGGTATCCGTGCAACGCTGGCTCAGACTCTCGACGGTCCCCGAGTCATGGTGTGGCCGGGCGACGAGAGTCGCGCCCGCGCTCGACTCGCCGGCCGCTAGCCGGGGAGACTGACGCGCGCGACATCCGCGCCGAGGCGACGCAGATCGTCGACGAATCCGGCATAGCCACGGTCGATGTGATGCACCTCGTGCACGGTCGTCTCGCCTTCGGCCACCAGACCGGCCAGCACCAGACCGGCACCGGCACGGATATCAGTGGCCTCGACAGGGGCGCCGCTGAGCTGCTCTCGGCCGCGCACGAGGGCGTGGTGCCCCTCGGTCTGCACATCGGCCCCGAGCCGCACGAGCTCGTGCACGAAGCGGAAGCGTGCCTCGAAGAGGTTCTCCGTCACGAGAGCTGCGCCCTCGGCGATCGCATTGAGAGCGATGAACTGCGGCTGCAGGTCTGTGGGGAAGCCCGGATACGGAAGCGTGACGATGTCGACCGCGCGAGGGCGCTCGTCCATCGCGACGCGGAATCCATCGTCCAAGGACGTGATGCTGGCTCCCGCGGTCACGAGCTTGTCCAGGGCGATCTCGAGGTGCGCCGAATGGGCTCGCCGCACGGTGATGTCGCCGCGCGTCATGACAGCCGCCACCGCCCAGGTGCCGGCCACGATCCGATCGGCCACAGTCGCATGCGCCACGGGCGTGAGTCCCTCCACGCCTTCGATCTCGAGGGTCGATGACCCGATGCCCTCGATGCTCGCTCCCATCTCGACCAGCATCGTGCAGATGTCGACGATCTCCGGCTCGCGTGCGGCGTTGTCGACGACCGTGCGTCCTCGGGCGGTCACAGCAGCCATCAGGAGGGTCTCGGTCGCGCCCACGCTCGGGAAGTCCAGCCACACGGTGGCACCGTGGAGCCCGGAGTCGGCTCGCGCGATGAGGTAGCCGTGCTCGCTGGTCACCTCTGCGCCCATGCGCTGCAGCCCACCGATGTGCATATCCAGGCCACGTGAACCGATGTTGTCCCCCCCGGGGAGGGCTACATCCACGACCCCGCAGCGGGCGAGCAGCGGTCCGAGCACGGTGATCGAGGCGCGCATGCGTCGCACAAGGTCGTAGTCCGCGCGGTGCTCGAGAGCCTCGGGGACGTCGATTGCGACGGACCCTGCGGCAGCATCGTGCTCCACCTGGCAACCCAGTCGGCGAAGCAGCTCCGCCATGATCTCGACGTCGAGGATGCCCGGGACGTCGGTCAAGGTCGTGTGCCCGGGAGCGAGGAGGGCCGCGGCCATGAGCTTGAGGACGCTGTTCTTCGCGCCGGTGACGGCCACCTCGCCGCTCAGCCGGCTGCCGCCGACGACTCGTAGGGCCTCCACGGGGATCATGCTAGGGGCGACCCGCGAGACCTCACGGCCGCCTCGCGATGCCGCGGAGTGTCCCCTAGGGTCGTCGCATGGTCAATCTGACGCGCATCTACACCCGCACCGGCGATGACGGCACGACATCGCTGGGTGACATGTCGCGCACGACCAAGACCGATCTGCGCCTCGAGGCCTACGCCGACGTCGACGAGGCCAATTCCTCCCTGGGTGTCGCCCTGGCTTCCGGCAGCCTCGACGCCGACATCATCGAATTGCTCACCACGGTGCAAAACGACCTCTTCGACGTCGGTGCCGACCTGTGCACTCCGATCGTCCCCGAGCCGGCGTACCCTCCCCTGCGCATCACGCCTGACTATGTCGAGAGGCTTGAGAAGGCCTGCGATGCCTACAACACGCGGCTTGAGCCGCTGCGCTCCTTCATCCTTCCCGGAGGCAGCCTGGGCGCGGCCCAACTCCATGTGGCTCGCACCGTGGCGCGACGTGCCGAACGCGCCACCTGGCGCGCCATCGCGGAATACGGCGACTCGCTCAATCCGCTGACGGCCCACTACCTCAATCGTCTCTCGGACCTGCTCTTCATCCTCGCCCGCTGTGCCAACGTCGACGGGTCCGGCGATGTGCTCTGGAAGCCCGGGGGCAGTCGCGACTGATCCTTATCCGCCGAGTGCGAACTCTGAGCGGAGCAGCCCGACACCACTTGGGCGAAGTTCGGGAATCTGAGCGAGTTCACCCCACTCGAATTCCCGAAGTTCCACTCAGCGACGGCTGTGACCGGCGCGCGCACCCGGCGCGCCCGAGTGGGCCGGATCGGGACTCAACCGGCGTTCTACGGTCGGGATGTGCCGCTGGGTGGCACTTTTCGACCACAGAACCCGGCAGCCGCCCGCGCGGGAGGACTAGCGGGAGCCTACGGCGACGGCGAGGCGGGTCTCGGCCCGCTTGGCCGCCTGGGCGGCGGGATCGTCGTCGGCCGCGGCCGCCTTGGCCCTCTCCAGGGCAGCCTTGGCGCGTTCGATGTCGATCTCCTCGGCGAGTTCCGCCGTCTCGGCGATGACGTTGACCTGGTCGGAGTCGACGGAGAAGAAGCCGCCGTGCACGGCCACGAGCACCTTGGTGCCCTCGGTCGTCTCGATGCGCAGTGGCGCGTCGAGGAGCAGCGCCAGCACGGGCGAGTGCCCGGGCAGGATGCCGATCTCCCCGTCGGGGGTCTTGGCCACGACGCTC
>VGBQ01000190.1 GCA_016870425.1 Actinomycetota bacterium
GCGTCATACAACGCCCGCACCCGACCGCGCGGGGTGCGCACGAATCCGGGTCGCAGCTCCGTCACGGGCGAGTGCTCATGGATGACGCCACCCCGGTCGACGACCGAGCGCGCGAGATGACGCACGAGGCGCGCGGGATGGATGGCCGCGCAGTGCGGGGTGTACGTCGCCCCGATGACGTCGGTCGCACCGATGTGCTGGCGCGCCTCGTCAGCGCCCAGGAGCCGATAGTCCTCTTCGCCGAAGCCCCAACTGCGCCACTCGGCGATCTCCTCCTGGGCACGCTGCCACTGCAGGGGTGTGCGCGCGGCGACGACGGTGCCCCCTTTGGCCCAGTGGACATCCCAGCCCTCGGCCTGCACGACATCGCCGATGTCATCGACCGTGTCGTGCATCGCTCGCTGCAGGCGGATGGCGCTCTCACGGTCACTCATCGCAGCCATCTTCCCGACGCTCGCCGGGAAGAGCGCGGAGCACCAGCCGCCATTGCGGCCGCTCGCACCGAAGCCGGCATGCTCGGCCTCGAGAAGAGTCACGCGGATGCCCGGCTGGGTCGTGAGCAGGTAGTAGGCGGTCCATAGGCCGGTGTAGCCCGCGCCGACGATCACGACGTCGGCCGACTCGTCACCGTCGACGGGCTCGCCCAGAGGGGCGGTGAGGTGCTCGGGGAGCGTGTCCCACCACAGCGACGTCATGACCGGCGCCACGCGCGCACGTAGTCCGGCACGGGGATGCCCGTGGCGAACTCGTCCGCCATGGGCTCGCCGAACGACTCGGTGATGGGCACCCAGCCGGCCCAGATGCGGGAATAGACCGGATCGACGAGGTCCTCGGGCACGTCCTCGGGTGGACCATCGCCGACCTTGACGGAGATCTCGACGAGGGGCAGCGCGAGGGTGATGGTGGCCTTGAGTTCCTGCGGCGCGGGATGGCGCGCCTCCGACGGGCGCCCGGGCATGAGTCGCTCCGACAGGTCAAGGAGCGCCGCCACAGCATCGTCACCCTCGAGCCTTCGGCAGGTGCCCAGCGCCATCACGGTGCGGTAGTGCATGGACGACTCGAAGAGGCTGCGCGCCAGCACCAGCCCATCGAGCAGCGTCACGGTCAGGCAGGTGGGCGCACCGGTGGAGAGGGTCTTGAAGAGCCGGGAGGCGCTCGATCCGTGGAAGATGACCTCGTCGCCCACGCGGGCGTAGCCCACGGGCACGACGTAGGGCTGGCCGTGGGTCACGACGGCTACATGCGCGACGAGGCCAGCGTCGAGGATCGCGTAAGCGACCTCGCGGTCGGTCACGGCCTTCTCGGGGATGCGCTTCACCCGGGTGCGCGGCGTTGATCCTGGGTCGGGCAGCCCACTCACAGTCGGTTGCCCGCTTCCGTGAGCACAGCGCGCAGGATCTGCTCCATCTCATCGAAGTGCGCCTGGCCGCAGATGAGAGGCGGCGAGAGTTGGATCACAGGATCTCCCCGGTCATCGGCGCGGCAGTACAGGCCGTTGTCGAAGAGCGCCTTGTCGAGATAGCCGCGCAGGAGTCGCTCCGACTCCTCGTCGCTGAAGGTCTCGCGGGTCTCCCTATCCTTGACGAGCTCGATGCCGTAGAAGTATCCGGCGCCGCGGACGTCGCCGACGATGGGAAGGTCGTACAGTCGCTCCAGGGTCGTGCGGAATGCCGACTCGTTGTCCCGGACGTGTTGGAGCAGACCCTCGCGTTCGAAGAGGTCCAGATTGGCGAGAGCCACCGCGCTGGCCACCGGGTGACCGCCCCAGGTGTAGCCGTGAAGGAATGAGTTGGTGCCGTGGCGGAAGGGCTCGAATAGTCGGTCGCTGGCGATCATGGCGCCAGCGGCGGCATAGCCTGACGTCATCCCCTTGGCGCAGGTGATGATGTCGGGTTGTACGCCGAACCGCGCGATCGCAAACATGTCCCCGATGCGTCCGAACGCCGTGATGGTCTCATCGGCGACGAGGAGCACGTCGTACTCGTCGCAGATCTCGCGCACGCGATCGAGGTAGCCGGGTGGGGGAGGGAAGCAACCGCCGGAGTTCTGCACGGGTTCGAGGAACACTGCCGCCACGGTCTCGGGTCCTTCGAACTCGATGGCCTCGCGGATTCGCTCGGCAGCCCACAGCCCGAAAGCCTTCTCGTCGTAGCGGTATTCCTCGGGCGCGCGGTAGAAGTTGGTGTTCGGCACCTTGATGCCGGTCGGCACGAGAGGCTCGAAGTACTTCTTGGCACCGGCGAGTCCCGTGATCGACAGAGCGCCGTGGGGAGTGCCGTGGTAGGCGATATTGCGGCTGATGACCTTGTGCTTCATCGGCTTGCCTGTGAGCTTGAAGTACTGCTTCGCGAGCTTCCATGCGCTCTCCACGGCCTCACCACCGCCGGTGGTGAAGAACACGCGATTGAGGTCGCCGGGTGCGTAGTGCGCTAGGCGCTCCGCGAGCTCAATCGCGCGCGGGTGGGCGTAGGACCAGATGGGGAAGAAGGCCAATTCCTCTGCCTGGCGGGCCGCGGCTTCCGCCAACTCCCGGCGTCCGTGACCGGCCTGCACCACGAAGAGGCCTGCCAGCCCGTCGAGATAGCGACGACCCTGGTCGTCCCAGACGTAGGCGCCCTCGCCGCGCACCATGACGGGCACGTGGCCCTGCCCGGACTCGTAGATGGAGTGCCGCGTGAAGTGCATCCACAGGTGGCGTTCCGCGGAGGTGGCCCAGCGGTCGTCGCCCGGCTCCGTGACGAACTGCGGAGTGATAGTCATCGTGTGCCCCAAGTGTAGATCTGCTTGCGGAGTTGGAGGTAGACAAAGGTTTCCGTGCGCGTGACCCCGGGAATGGGGCGGATACGCCGATTGAGGATCTCCAGCAGGTGATCGTCGTCCTCGGCCACGACCTCCGCCATGAGATCGAATCCACCGGCGCAGATCACGAGATAGTCGACCTCCGGCAACGACTCGACTTTGTCGGCGACGGCCTCGAGGTCGCCTTCGACGGTGATGCCGATCATGGCCGCGCGAGGGAAACCGACCTGCAGGGGGTTGGTCACGGCGACGACCTGCATCACGCCGAAGTCGATGAGGCGTTGCACTCGGTGACGCACGGCGGCCTCGGACAGGCCCACGGCCTTGCCGATCGCGGCGTAGGAGCGTCGGCCGTCCTGCTGGAGCTGCTCGATGATGGCCTTGGAGACATCGTCGAGGGGTGGGGTCCCGCGCTCGCCGTCGCGCGCGAGCCGGAGACGAGCCATGGCACGAGACTAGGCAACATCAGGGTCTGATGGCAAGGGAATTCGTCGTGAGTGACGGCTCACACCATCGGATTTCGTCGTGGATATGGGGCTCTCGCTGCGGGATAGGGGGTCGGCGCTACGGTGAGGCCCGACCGGTCAGGGCGACCGGTGCCTGAGGCAAAGGAAGCGCTGTGAGCGACAAGCGGGTGCTGAACAACGTGATCGGGGGCGAGCGCGTCCCCTCCATGAGCGGCCAGACGCAGGATCTCGTCAATCCCTCCACGGGAGAGGTCTTCGCCTCCGCCCCTGTGTCGGGGCCGGAAGATGTCGACCGCGCCTATGCGGTGGCAGCCGAGGCCTTCGGCGAGTGGCGTGACTCGACTCCGTCGGAGCGACAGAAGGCACTCCTCGCTATCGCCGACCTCTTCGAAGCGCACGGCGATGAGCTCGTGGCGCTCGAGAGCGAGAACACCGGCAAGCCGATCGCGGTGACCGCTTCGGAGGAGATCCCCCCGATGGTGGACCAGATCCGATTCTTCGCGGGCGCCGCACGCGTCCTGGAGGGTCGCGCGGCCGGCGAATACATGAAGGGCTTCACGTCGATCATCCGTCGTGAGCCGATCGGCGTCATCGGACAGGTTACGCCGTGGAACTACCCCATGATGATGGCCGTCTGGAAGTTCGCTCCGGCCATCGCCGCGGGGAATACCGTGGTCCTCAAGCCCTCGGACACCACGCCGGTGTCCACGGTGCGCATGGCTGAGCTCATCACCGATGCGGGCATCCTGCCCCCCGGCGTGCTCAACGTCCTCACCGGCGATCGCGACACGGGTCGCGCGCTGGTCTCGCACCCGACCCCGCAGATGGTGGCCATCACCGGTTCCGTGCGCGCGGGCATGGAGGTCGCGGGCGAGGCGGCACGTGACGTGAAGCGCGTGCACCTGGAGCTCGGTGGCAAGGCGCCGATCGTGATCTTCGACGACGCTGACGTCGAGGCGGCTGCCGAGTGGCTCGCCGTGGCGGGCTACTTCAACGCTGGCCAGGACTGCACCGCCGCGACGCGCATGATCGTGGCTCCCGGAATCTACGACGACTTCGTCTCCGCCATTGGCCAGCAGGCCTTGGCAACGGCGACGACGTTCGAGGACGGTCCAGGCGGGGAGGCTCTCGTGCCCCCGGTCAACAACGTCAACCAGCTTGAGCGGGTGCTCGGCTTCCTCGAGCGCGTGCCCTCGCACGCGAGAGTCGTTGCCGGTGGCAAGCGCCAGGGTGACCGTGGCTTCTACGTCGAGCCGACTGTCGTTGCTGACCTGCGCCAGGACGACGAGATGATCCAGAACGAGATGTTCGGCCCCGTCATCACGGTGCAGAAGTTCTCCGATGAGGCCGAGGCGCTCGCCTGGGCCAACGGGGTCAACTACGGCCTGGCGTCGTCGGTCTGGACCCGCGATATCGGACGGGCCATGCGGATGGCGCGCAATCTGGACTTCGGCTGCGTGTGGATCAACACCCACATCCCGCTGGTGGCCGAGATGCCGCACGGTGGCTTCAAGCACTCGGGCTACGGCAAGGACCTGTCGATGTACGGCTTCGAGGACTACACGCGCATCAAGCATGTGATGGCCAGCCTCGACTAGTTCGTT
>VGBQ01000191.1 GCA_016870425.1 Actinomycetota bacterium
GCGATACGCCGCAACTGCGCGCTCCACGCACCGAAGAAGAGCGGATGCGCCAGGCCCGCGATGCCCGCGAGGAAGACGAGCACTCCCCCGGGCCACGTGCCGAGGACGAAGGCCAGTGCCCCGGCGTAGACGGCGAGCACCACCGCGGCGACGACGTAGCCGCGCTTGGGGTGCTCGAGGCGGTCGATGACGGCGCCGACGAACGGACCGCAGATCCCCGACACCGCCGTGAAGGCTGCAATCAGGAGTGAGCCATCCGAGGCGGAACCCCCGGCAGCGAGGACCCCCAGGATCACGGCCGAGGGCAGGCCGGCCCCGGCCCCGCGCGCCAAGGTGGCGACGACGGCGTACGCCGTGAGCCGGCGCGCGGCGCTGGGGGATGACACGGACGCAGCCTACGTACTCGTGAAGTTCACCCGCGAAGACCGTGCCAGCGCGGTTCCGCCCCTGTCGCAGACGCCTAGAGTAGGTGGGTCCTGGGCGCCCAGGTGTTGTGCCGACAGAAAAGGGAGTCAGTCATGGAGTTCGGCGAATTCCTGTGGAGTCTGCTCGTCATCTTCTTCATGATCATGTACTTCATGATCTTGTTCAGTGTCGTCATCGACCTCTTCCGCAACCACCAGATGGGCGGCTTCGCCAAGGCACTGTGGATCATCTTCCTCATCTTCATCCCACTCATCTCGCTGCTCGTCTACGTCATCGTCTACGGCAAGTCGATGGCCCAGCGTCAGCAGGCCGCCGTCACCGAGGCTCAGCAGGAGCAGGACGCCTACATCAAGCAGGTCGCCGGCACCAGCCCCGCTGAGCAGATCGCGCAGGCGCAGCAGTTGCTCTCCTCCGGCGCGATCTCCCAGGACGAATACGACAAGCTCAAGGCAAAGGCCCTGAGCTGAGCGAGGCCGCGGGATCCGCTGGCACAGCGGGCCAGACGGACCTGGGTGGCCGTGCCCTGCTGGGGGCGCTCGGCCTCGCGGTGGTGCTCGGCGTCCTCGGTGCCATCGGCGCGGCGGCGTTCCTGACTCTCATGTCCTGGGCGACCGATGTCGTCTGGGAGTGGCTGCCCGCACAGGTCGGCCTTGACGCCGTGCCGTGGTGGTGGGTGGTGCTCGGTCTGCTGGTCGGCGCCGTACTCATCATCGCCGCGCAGCGCCTCGGCCCAGGAATGGGCAGTCCACTCGACGGCTTCCACTTCGATGTCGGGCCCTCCCGTGCGATCGCCGCGCTCTCGGTCGCACTCGCCACCCTCGTCTTCGGCGGCGTGCTCGGTCCCGAGGCGCCGCTCATCGTCGTCGGCACGGTGATCGGCGGCCTGCTCACGCGCGGCAAATCACCGCAGGTGCAGCAGCTCGCGATGGCGCTGGGCGGCATCGCCGCCATTGGCACGATCCTGGGCAACCCCTTCATCGCGGCGTTCATGGTGCTGGAGTTCGCTGCCCTCGGTGCAATGCCCAGGCAGGCCCTCGTGCCGATCTTCGTCGCCCTCGGCTCCGGCTATCTCGTGCTCACCGGCATCGGACCCTTCACCGGTCTGGGCGGATTGGAGCTCGCTGTCCCGGGCCTGACCGAGGTCGATCAACTCACCTTCGTGGATCTGCTCGTGGGCCTCTTCGTCGCGGTGGTCGCGGGTGCGGCCGTCCTGCTATCCCGCCAGGTGGGCTATGGCCTGCAGCGGGTGGCGAAGCTCCGGCCCTCCGTGGCCATCCTGGGGTCAGCGGTGGTCATCGGTGCGCTGGCGACGTTCATCATGCTGGCGTTCGACCAGCCATACGACGTCGTGCCCTTCTCGGGTGAGACGGCGATGGGCTCCCTCATCACTGAGACCTCCGCTCTTGCGGTGCTGGCCATCGTGGTCGCCAAAGCACTGGCCTACGGCGTCTCGCTCGGCGGTGGCTGGCGCGGCGGACCGATCTTCCCCGCGACGTACATCGGTGTGGCCGCGGCCGTGCTGATCGGCCTCGTCATCACCGCGACCCCGATGAGCGCCCTCATCGTCGCGGGTATGGCGGCCGGCGTGGCGGCAATGCTCAAACTCCCGTTCACCGCGGCCCTACTCGCGGTCGTCATTGGAGCGGGAGCGGGCCTGGTGGTCACGCCCATGGCGATCATCGGCGCCATAGTGGGCGTGGCCATGCGGATGGCCTACGACAAGGCCACCGGGCATGCCGGTGTGCCGATGACCCCCTAGCCGAGCGCGAAGGCACCCGGCGTCGTGGCGAGCACGGCAAAGCCCGCGATCAGACCGACCGTGCTCAGGACGAGGAAGCCGATCTGGATGGACCGGCGCTGCACGATGGTCGTAAGGCCGGCGATGAAGAGCACGACGGCGAAGAACACGTTGGCGAGGTCGAAGCGGTCGGAGTTGGCGTCGGCCGCCTCGGCGGCGACCCGCAATTCCTCTGCCTGCTCGTCGTAGGCCTGGCCCTCGGCCAGCAACACCTGGCTCTGAAGGCCGGTGAAGGCGGGGTTCTCCGGGACAAAGGGCGTGGGAGGCGTGGTCTCCTCTGGCTCGTCTCGCCACCAGGCGAAGGCGGCGTACAACTCCGGGCTCATGATGCCCTCGGTGAGGTAGTCGTAGACGACGGTGTTGCCGTCCTCACTCGCGGAGACACCGGCCAGGGCCGCATCGACAAAGAGCGTGAGCTCCTGCTGCCGCTCTTGACCCGACCTGATGTAGGCATCGTTGGCGAGCGCGAGGGTCGCCTGCTGCTCGGAGTAGCTCTTCAGCACGAGGTCACTGGTGAGCGACTCTCGGTAGGCCGACCATGCCGTGAGCACAGCGGCGATGCCGAGCAGGACCGCGGCAGCCAGTGCCAGGGCCCCTTGCGTGGGATTGGCGCCCTCGTTGCTGGTCTCGCTCATGACCCTCCCCTTCGTCGTTGGCTAGCAAGGTAGCGGTCATGCGCCTGCGAGCGCGGGAGGCTGGCGCTCGCAGCGAGCCCACGTGCAGCCCGAGGCAACCTAGACGGGATTCGCGAGGCCCTCGATCACGTGCACGCCGGGGTAGCGACCGAGGGTGGCACCCGGAAGCACCAGTTTCGATCGGCGTACGCCGCTGCCGATGACGACCGCGGGCTGCTCGATCACGCGCGCATCCACGAGGATCGGCCAATCCACGGGCAGGCCGATGGGGGTGATCCCGCCGTACTCCATGCCCGTGAGTGCGACCGCATCGTCCATCGGGGCAAAGGAGATCTTGCGTACGTCGAGCCAGCGCCTAGCCACACCATTGACATCGGCGCGCGTCGTCGCCAACACCACGCAGGCGGCCATCCGCACCTGTCCCTCACGCTTGCCCGCGAGCACGACGCAGTTGGCGGAGGCTTCAAGGGGGACGGAGTAGGCCTCGCAGAAGGCCGCGGTGTCGGCCAGGCTCGCGTCGATGGGGGCGACGCCGATGCTCTCCGCAGCTCCCCACTCCGCCAAGGCAGCCAGCGTCGCGGGGGCGAGGAGCTGCGGGTGATCGCCCGCGAGAGTGACATCGAGGGTGCCCAGGGGCATCATGTGCCGATGACACCACATCCGGGGGGTGGTTAGACATGACAACGTGCATCGCTGATACCCCCTGGGGTATAGTTAGCATACCCGAGAGAAGGAGTCCGACCCATGTGCAGCCCCGCCCCCTGTCACGCGTGCGGCAAAGTCACCTGGACCGGCTGCGGCGAGCATGCCGATCAGGTGATGGCCTCCATCCCCGAGCCTCAGCGCTGCACCTGCGCCTAGTCCGCCAGACCCCCTGCGCTCGCAATCCGCGCGCCTGCCCCTGGAGTTGCGGTGCCGGCCCGCTCCGCTGACGGCGCGCTGCGCGGTGAGCGCATGGCGACCATCCTCGTGCGCCTGCGCGAGCACGGCGAGGTGCACGCCACTGACCTCGCTGCCGAGTTCGGCGTCTCGCAGGCGACATTGCGCCGTGACCTCGCGATCCTCGAGGAGCAGGGACTGTGCACGCGCCGCTACGGCGGTGCCGTGCCGACCGAGTCGAGCACCGAACTCCCGGTCGCCTTCCGTGACCGACGCTCCCAGAGGGAGAAGGCCGCGGTAGCCAAGGCAGCAGCAGCACTCCTGCCTCCCGGTCCGCAGACGGTGGGATTCACCGGTGGGACGACGACCAGCGAGATCGCGCGCGTGCTCTCCAAGCGCGTGGACCTCGTCGTGGTGACCAACGCGCTCAACATCGCCAGCGAGATGGCGGCCAAGCCGCGCATCCGCGTCGTCGTCTCCGGCGGCGTCGCCCGCTCGCAGAGCACCGAACTCGTGGGGCCGTGGGCCGAGTCAGCGCTGGCGCAGGCAAGCATCGGTACGGCGTACATCGGAGTCGATGGCCTGGACCTCAAGGCGGGCCTCACCACCCACGACACCGTCGAGGCACGCACCAACGCGGTGCTGCTCGAGCGCGCAGAGCGCGTGGTGGTCGTCGCCGACTCCAGCAAGATCGGGCGCGTGCTCCCCGGTCACATCGCGCCCGTGAGTGCGATGCAGGTGCTCGTCACGGACGACGGGATCACGACCGAATTGCTGGCCGCTCTGACGGCCGCGGGCGTGGAGGTCGTGATCGCCTAAGAAGAGACCGAGCAGGCCCACCAGGTCACCTCGATCGCGTGACCGACGACCGGGCTCCTTCCGCAGGCGGACCAGCCAGTTACTGCACCCGGGGGTATCCAACGGCCACCCCCTTCGCCGAGCGGTCAGTTGTCGGAAGGCCCCATGAGGGAGGCCTCCCCGACAACTGACCGCTCAGCGGGCTGTGGCCGGGGGACCCGCGCTGGCAGACTCCGCGCATGGATCTCACGCAGCTCACCGCTACCGAGCTCATCGAGCTCTATCGCACGGGACAGGCCTCACCGGTCGAGGCCATGCAGCAGAC
>VGBQ01000192.1 GCA_016870425.1 Actinomycetota bacterium
GTGTCGGTGTAGGTCGTGTCGGTCGTCGTCGTGTCGGTGTAGGTCGTGTCGGTCGTCGTCGTGTCGGTGGTCTCTTCGGTGGTCTCCTCCGTGGTCTCCTCGGTGGTCTCCTCCGTCACCGTGGTGTCGTCAGTGGAGTCCTCCACCTCGATGGCAATGCCGGCCGTCTTGACCACCCGGGCGGCCACCGACACCGTGAACTCACGAGCAGCGCTGGGCAGGGGCACATACCCGGGTGGCAACTGGCCGGGCCCGTCGCCGACGACCTGGCCGGGTCCGACGGCATAGGTGAGGAAGCGGGAGTACTCGGCTGCTGCCTTCTTCGTCAGCCCGGGCGGCGACGTCATGGCGTAGACATAGGACGCGAGCGGATAGGCACCCGCCACCTTCTTCGCCGGGCTCGGCTGGACGATGCCCTTGACCTCCGTGGCCACCGACGCCGCGCCCGCGGCCGCGATCGTCGCGTCGGTCGGAGCGACGTACTCCCCCGCCGCGTTGCGCAGGAGTGCTGCATTGAGAGCGAAGCGACCCGTGAGGGCCGTGTCGGCCAGCGTGATGATCGCTCGACGACCAGGCTCCTGGGCCGGGGTGCGCCTATTGCTCGGGGGGTTCGCATTGGGGTCGTAGACACCCGATGACAAGGTGTCGCCCCGGCTGGCAGCACGCGCACCGGCGTAGAGATCCAGTGCGTAGGGCACCAGGTCGAAGGTGCACATGTCCACGACGCGATCCTTGAACCTCACACAGACGTTGTCGGCGCGCGGGAAGTCCGATCGAGGGAATGTGGTGCCCTTATAGGCAGGATTGACGACCGCACCCCACTCGTCTGGCTCACCGCGCAGGAAGTCCCGGGCGGTCTTGTCCGCCCAGATCCACTCCCACACCAGGCGGGCCGTGTCGGAGTCTCCCGAGGGGGTGAGGATGTGGCCCAGTGCCGGGAAGCGCAGCTCCTTGAACTGCGGGTTCAACTCCAAGAACTCGGGGTCGGTGGCCAGATCCCAGGGATTGTTGAGGACGTTCTTGGGGTCCGGAGCCGAGTCGTAGCGGTAGGTCTGTGTCAGGAGCTTGGCGACGAGGCGTTGGTTGAGCTTGATCCCCGACAGCCGCTGGCCATCGCGGCGACGCACGTCGTCGGGTGCCAGCGAGGAGGACTGGCTCTCGAGGTTGAAGGAGATGGTGACACCCGACAGGGCGACGGGTGCATAGAGGACCGGGCGCAGCGGATCGACCGCCTTCGGCGAGATGCCGCGCTCGACGAAGGTCAGGGCGGGCTTGTCCGTCTGCGACTTCTGCCGCGCCGCCTCATCGCTGACGATGACGTAGCTGAAGTTGCCGTCGCCGCCCGAGCAGAGCGCGGGCTGCCACCGGGCGACGGCCTCGGCGATGCGGTCGGTCCCGAGCAGGGGGATCTCCTCGCGCCCGATGGGGCAGGCGGTGCCGATGGGCTGGAACTCCAGGGGGATGACGATGCGGTGCTTCCAGTTGGAGGCGGACAGCGGCGAGGTGTCTAGCGGGTCGCCGGTCGTCGTAGCCCGGAGGCTCCCGTCGACCTCCCTGTCGCTCCGCGGCACCACGACGAGCCAGCACGGCGGGGTCTGCCCGTCGCGAACCTGGCCGCAGCCCAGGCCGGGGGACTCGACACCCGTTTGCACCTCGAAGTACTCCTCGCCGGTGCCATCGGGTCGGATACGCGCGTGGTTGACCTCGTTGGTCGTGTAGCGATCGAAGAATTCGGACTTTGAGCCCAGGGAGGTCCTGCCCGTCCAGGATTCGAAGGGCACGTAGGCCAGGCCGTCGATGGTCCAGTCGGGGTTCGGCACTTCGGCGGGATCTTCAACCCCCGAGGTTGTGAGCTGGCGCGAGTTGGTGTTCTGCCCGCCGTTCCACGCGCGTTGCCCACCGTACTGGCACTTCTCGCGCGGAGGACCCTCCTCCTCCGTGCCCCCCCAGCACTGCATGATCTGGAGGTAGTTGCCGCCGAGATTGCCGAACTCAGGCTTGGTCCCGGTGCCTCCCTTCCACGAGATCCGAATGACCTGATTGACCAGGCCCTTCGTCTGACTGACCGTGACCTCCAGTGAGGCGAACTCCCCCTGGCCGGACTTCGTCACGGCGCTTGGCGTGTTGCGCACGTGGACGGTGCCATCCTTGCCGACGCTGGAGGCCGGCACGGGGGCAGCGGACACGGCAGGTGCGCCGAGACCGAGGACAGCACCGCTGAGCACCAGGGCACCCCCGACGACGCCCACGACGAGCGGCTTCATGCGTCACCGCCCGCACGACGAGCGGCCATGTAGCGCGCGACCAGGGGAGGGGCAAAGAGGAGGGCGAGTACGACGATGAAGGTCGCCACCAGCAGCCCGGTGTAGGGGCCCCATCCTCCGCTGGCTTCGGTGGACACTGGGATGCCTGCGACGTAGGCGCCGCCGGTCATCCCTGCACCGCCGCCTGCTACTGCCGCGGGATCGACGATGACCTCGCCGGTCGTCGGATCGACCGTCGTGCTCTCGGGCACGATGACCTGGCCCGTCTCCGGGTCGACGACGACCGCTGCGCCGTTGTCGACGGCAGCGCCGTTGTCGACGGTGACATCCGTGGTGATCCCGCCACCATCGGTCGTGGTGCCGGTCGAGGTCCCCCCTGATGTGGTCCCTCCCCCGCCGGAAGTCCCCCCTCCGCCGGAGTTGCCGCCACCGCCGGAGTTGCCGCCACCGCCGGAGTTGCCGCCACCGCCGGAATTGCCTCCGCCGGATGTCCCCCCTCCGGTGGTCCCGCCACCGGTCGTCCCGCCACCGGTCGTCCCTCCACCACCGGCGCCCTCGGCGGCCGTGCCGCACTGGGTCGGGCCCTTGGCATCGCACGCGGGTGGCTGGGGAGCGGTCTTGGCCAGGGTGTTGGAGCCGTCGGCCGAGAAGGTCGGGTTGGCGCACTTGGAGATGTCGAGGTTCTCAACGACGGCCCCGGGGATGCGCTTTACCTGATCGAGGCCAGCCCTAACGAGGTTGATGGGCAAGGGCGAGTAGCCCAGCGCATCAGCCTGCTGCTGCCCCTGGCACAGGAAGTAGTAGGAGAAGTCCGCGAGGGTGTTGCCCTTTTCATTGCTGAATCCGTTGTCGCCCGACGTGGGGATGACCATGTAGCTGTAGGACGAGAGCGGGTAGGCGCGCTTGTCCGTGCTGTTGAAGACATTGCTCAGGTTGGCTGTCAGATCACGGTTGACGGTCGCGCCGAGGAGGCCGACAGCGACGGCTTCGGCCGTGGGCAGGACGTAGAAGCCAGCCTTGTTGAGCATCTTGGCGGCGGGGAATCCGGCGGCCTTGGCGTAGGAGTATTCGACGTAGGTGATCGCCCCGACGCTCTGATCCTGCTTGACGTAGCCGGACACGCCCAGCGACCCGCTCTGCGCGACGAATCCGGGGCTGCTGGGGAAGTTCGAGGTGAATCCGCACGGCGTGCCGCGGCCGACCTTCTGGCAGTAGGCATTCCAGATATCGGGATGCTGAGCGGCGAGCCACGAGGTGAACTGCGCCGTGGTGCCCGAGCCATCCGAGCGCACGACCGGGACCACCTTGATGGGGGGCAGGGTCAGGCCGGGATTGTCAGCCTTGATCGCCGGGTCACTCCACTGCGTGATGACGCCGGTGAACATCTTGGCGATCGTCTCGCCGGACAGGCGCAGCTGAGTGACCCGATTGGGACCGATCTTGAGGTTGTACATGAACGCCGTGCCGCCGGCCACGATGGGCATGTAGGCGAACGGGCGGCTCGGCAGGGGATCGACGACGTTGCCGTCCTTCAATCCGTAGGGGATCTCCGACACCGCGAAGTCGACCGTGCCGACGCGGAACTGGTTGCGGCCATCGGAGGAGCCCGACGCTTGGAAGTCGATGCGCATGCCGTACTGGTTGACATTGCGTCGCCACTGGTCCATTGCGTTGGCGCTCCACGTCGAGCCCGCCCCCGTCACCGGGACGTAGCTGGAGGCGGATGCCGGGATGACGGGGGCGACAAGCACAGCCGCCAGGGTGAGGACAGCCGCACTGAAGGCGCGCTTCATGAAGGGTCTCCGAAGTCGAGGGATCTGGGCACTCCCGACGGTGCCCGCTCGGCCTCATCGGATGCGAGCCGAGCCGACTCACGCTTGGTGAACCTTTGGGAATCCTCACGTGAACGCTTGAGCCGGCGCTTTTGCTGGCTGCGGCTGAGATTGCCCGGACCCCGGCCGCCGATGATCCGGGCCACGATGAAGAGGATGAGGACGAGGAGCATGAGCACCGCCGCCGTACCGAAGCCGCGCGCGATCATGGTCGGCTCCGGCGACTTCACGAATTCGAAGGTGGCCAGCGGCAGCGACACCATCGGCCCGGTCGTCGGGTTGAGGTTGAGCGCCGCAGTGAAGCCCGCGGTGAGCAGGACCGGCGAGGTCTCGCCGATGCCGCGTGCCGTGCCGAGGATGATCGCGGTCATGAGGCCGGAACGCGCCGTGGGCAGCGTGACATGCCACACCGTGCGCCACTGGCCGGCGCCGAGGGCGTAGGCCGCCTCCTTGAGATTGCCCGGCACGAGCCTCAGCACGACATCCGAAGCGCGGATGATGATGGGAAGCATCATCACGCTGATGGCCATGGCTGCAGCAAAACCGGACTTATCGAACCCGAGGATGAGAATGAGTGACGCGTAGATGAACAGACCGGCAACGATCGAGGGGAGTGCCGTCATGGCCTCCGAGATCGTCCGCACGAATCGT